>NZ_JANSJI010000061.1:0-28926 GCF_047462475.1 Synechococcus sp. H55.11 | reverse complement strand
GATTCCACCAGGCCGATGGCCAGAAAGTTGGTCAACAGAGCCGAGCGGCCATAGCTCAAAAAAGGCAAGGGCAGGCCGGTGATGGGGGCCAAGCCAATCGTCATGCCGATATTGACTACCGCCTGAAAGAGGATCATCGCCAACACCCCGATGGCAATGAGAGACCCGAAATTGTCCTTGGCTCCTTGGGCAATCCAGATCAGCCGCGCACACAGAATCCAAAACAGGATCAGCACCGTCAGGGTGCCGACAAAGCCCATCTCTTCCCCAATGGCCGAGAAAATGAAATCGGTGTGCTGCTCGGGGATAAAGTCCAGTTGGGTTTGGGTGCCCTGCTGGATGCCACGGCCCCAGAGCCCACCGGCGCCGATGGCGATGCGGGATTGAATCAGGTGGTAGCCGGATCCCCAGGGCTCTTGCATGGGATCGATAAAAATCTCCAGCCGCCGCCGCTGGTAGGGCTTGAGGATGTGCCAGGCCACCTGGCCCAGATGCCCGGAGAGCAGGTTGATCACTCCAAAGGTCATCGCTCCTGTCCACCGCCAAGGCAGCCGCCAAGCCGCTAGGCTCGCCATGCCCAGGCACCAGATCAGCCAGACCCAGAGCATCCAGCTCAACTCCGCGCGGGTGTGCAGGCCGTAGAGAATGGCCCCCACCCCCGGCGACAGCAGCAGGAGGATCCAACTGCCCTTGGCCCCGGCCCAGTAGAGCATGACCAGCAAGATCACCACAAACACCAGGGCGGTGCCCAAGTTGGGCTGCAGGAAGATCAAAACCCAAGGAGGAGCGACGACGGCAACAGCCACCCAGATTTGGCTGAAGTATTTGATTGGCCAGTGGTGCAAAATGGCCGCCAGGGTGATGATGACCCCCAACTTGGCAAACTCGGAAGGCTGTACCTGGACGCCGGCAATGGAGATCCACCGCTCTGCCCCTCCTCCCGCCGTGCCGAAAAAGAGCACTGCAATCAAGCCCGCCAAAGTCAGGCCATAGGTGAACCAATGCCAGCGTAGCAGCCGCTCGTAGGGGATCCGCGCCACCATCGCCAAAAACACCAGGCTGATCCCGGCCATGATCAACTGCTGCAGCCAGTAGTGGCTGATGGGACGCTCCCAGACAGCGCTGCGGATGGCGATGATGCCGATGCCCGTCAAGGCCAGCACCGTGGCCAGCAAAATGCCGTCGAACTCCCGCCAAGGCAACAGGATTTGCTGCAGGAGCTGTTTCCACCTTGACTGGGGGGGCACTTTCGGATCAGCGCTGGACAGGAAGAGGGCCATATCTGATGGAACGACGCCGGCACCAGTTTATCTCTATTCCCAGCCCTGCAGTTGCTCTAGCCAGGCAGAGAGCCGGGATCCCACCTGTTCTCGGCGCTGCTCAAAATTGGCTGCTGCCCAAATCAAGAGCACCCCCAGCAAGATCCCCATCCCCCACAACAGGATTGGGTCAGTGGTTACCCACAGCCACCCCTGCCGCAAGACGCCCAGGCCAAAGCCCAGGGTGCCCGCCCACAGGTAGGCCCGCACCCGCAGCGCCAAACCCAGTACCCCCAAAGCCAAGCCCAGCCCCACCGGCCAAAACCCCGCCCCCAGTTGCCCGTGGGTTTCGATCAAAGTCACCAACACCAATAGACCCGACGAGAAGGCCCGCAGCCGGTGCCGACTCTCTCGAGCACCAGCCTGTTGCAGTCCGGGATCCACCTGGGCCACATAGAGCAGGGATCCCACCAGAGGCAGGGCATAGAGGGTCAGGGAGGCCCAATCCTGCTGCCAGCCGTAATTCCACAGGATCCAGTTGCTCAAAAACAAGCTGATGTAGCCCAGGCGCACCTGGGAGCGCCAGATGGCCAAGAAAGCGTAGTAGGCTGCCCCCAGCAACAAATTGCTGTTGTTGTCGCCGCCCGCCGTCACCACCAGGGCCAGCAACGGCGCCACCAAGGCCGTATTTGACCAGGGATCCGCCGGCCAGCCCCACCGTTGCCAGGGCAGAAAGTAATAGAGGAGTCCCAGCCCACAGAGCAGGGATCCGGCCCATTGCTCCACCCTCAAGCTGGGGAAGCCCAGCCACATACTACCCAGGCAGATGCCGACTCCCTGCCAAGCGCTGAGGTGGCACCAGGCCGTTGGCAGCCAGCCCGGCTCTGTCGGGGATCCCGGCGTCGATCTTCTCCCCTGGGCGGCGGCATAGGCCGCCAGGCCGGATCCCGTCAGCACCCAGAGGAGCCGCCCCCACCGGCTGAGGCGAAGATCGAAAAGCGCAGGCCAAAGGACGAGGTTGGCCAGGGCCCAGTTGGCCGAGGCCATCCAGCGCAGCCAAGCTCTTTTAAGCTGCAGGGTCGCCACCAGCCAAGGGGGGCAAAGGCGGTAGACCACTGCCAGGAGCCATCCCAGCAACGCGGTCAGCACCAGTCCATCTCCCCAGGATCCCCCTGTCTGCTGGCTCAGGAAGTGAATCCAGCTCTCGTAGGCAGCCAGTGACATCCCGCAGGCCCCCAGGATCCCCTTCCAGTTGACGGGAGGGTCTTCTTCCGTTGGCGTAAGTGGGACGGAGTCCCCACCTTGCTCTTGTGCCCCTGGGATCCCCTGCCCCAGGCCCAACAACACGATGGCCAGGCCTAAGCTGCCCACCCCCGTCAGCTCGCTCCACTGGGCATGGGATCCCAGCCAACCCAGCCCGGCATAGATCAGCGGCCCTGTCTTCCAGCAACTCAGGGTCTGGACTCGCTGCAGGAGCTCTCCCCCGCCGGGGAACAGGAGTTTCTCCGGCCCTATCCAGAAGAGGATCCCCAAGCCCAGGTTGAGGACGGCCCACAGAGGCAGGACGGGACGGGATCCCTGCACAACCCAGAGCAGGATGCCGGTCGCCCCCAGCTCCAAAGCCCAGATCAGCCCGTAGGCGATCCCTTCCACCACCGCCCAGGAAACCGAGCCGGTGGCAGAGTCCGTCCCGTCGGCGCCAACGACCGCCGAGCCACCCCTTGAGAGAGCCACCCCCAGCCGCAGGCCGAGCGCCACCAGGGCCACCCCAGCCGCCAAGGGCAGAGCGCCGGGGAACATGGGCTGCTTGCCGACGGAAATGGGGAGCCGAGAAGGATCCGCCAGGGCCGCCGTTGTCGCCACTGTGAGGGCAAAGAGGAGCACCAACCCCAACAGCAGGCCCCAGCCATCCAGGGCCGGTCGGTAAGCGGCTTGTAGGCGAGAAGAGAGGCGCAAAATTCCGTAGCGACAGCCGCTCAAGAGCAACCCCAGCACCGCCAAGGCCAGCAGCCACTCCGCTTCCGTGAGCGTCGGCAATAGCCGGCTGATTCCCACCAGGCCGATCCCTACACCAAAGGCCACCGCCAGCAGTGCTTCTGGAGCGGGAGAACTGGGAGAGGGAGAAGCCCACAGCCACACCTGAGTTGCCAGCAGCAGCACTCCCAGCCCTAGCCCGAGCAGATCCAGGCCCGGCCTGCCGAGGGTGAGCCCCTGGGCCATCACCAGGGAAAGCACCGCCAGAAGGCGCAGGGATCCCCGCGCCGGAATCCCTTGTCGCCAAGAAAAAGATCCCCCTTGCTCCGGGATCTGCAACCAGCGAGGCATAAACGCCAGGGGCGGCCAGGCCCACACCTGCGCCGCCGTCAAAACCGAGGGCACCGCCAGCCACAGCCAGCCAATGGACTCCGTGCCCTGCGCCAAAAACACAAAGTAGCTGGATCCCAGCAGCACCAGCCCCATCCCTTCGGCGCTCTGCTGCCACAGCCGCACCGGCAGTCCCCCAAAATGTCCTGAGGCTGCCAACAACCGCCCGCCCAGCGCCACCCGCCCCGTCCATTCCAGCAAGCCCAGCAGCAGCAAGATGGCCCCCCAACTGGACAGGCTCCAATCAGGCCAAAGCCAGCGGATCCCGGCCAGAAGCGCCCCCAGCCCATAGGCATGGGTCAGAAATACCCACCCAGCGCCAACCCTGGACTTCTGCCGCAGCCACCAGGCCAGGATGCCAGTACTCAACAGCAAATGCCAAAAGCAAATCGCCGGCTGGGGAAAGCTCAAAAGCAAGAGGGATCCGCCCAGCCCCAACACCAAGCGCTCCGTCGGTTCTGCCAGCGCCGCAAAACCCGCCTCCTCGCCTTCCCGAGGTCTCTGCTGCCAGCGGGCCGCCAGCCCCAGCCACAGCACCTCATAGGGCAACAGCACCAGCCCCAGCAGCCCCCAAACAGAGTCGAGGGGCTGCAACCCACCCGTTAACAGCGCCAGCACGCTCTCCCGCCAGCTTGCCGGCCACACCTGCCAAAAGGCCCAGGCAGTTTCCAGACCCAGCAAAAACAGCAGCGCCAACTCCACCCTCTGCTGACGTTGGCTCAGTCGCCTCGCTAAGAAGCGGATTCCCAGCAGGCTGATGGCCAACACCTGCCAGGCGTTCTCCCCCCAGTCGCTGGCCGCCAGCAGCCAGCCCAAAATCAACAGCACCCCGCTCCACCAGGGCCGCCCCACCTGAGCCGGCTCGTAGTCCTCAGCCGGGCTTTGGGGCAGCCAACCCAAGAGGGCCACCGCCAACCCCAACTGCGACACCTGCACCTGCCCTGAGAGCAGCCCCCGCAAGATCAACAAGGAGCCAGCCGCCCCGATGAGCCACAGCCGGGCCAGCGAGCGGCGGCTCCAGGTGTAAATCACGGTGCTGAGGATCCCCAAGTAGAGGATCCCAAGGACAAGGGTGGGACGAGACTCCGGCGGCCCTAGGCTCCAGAAGAGGTGTAAACCAGAAAGAGATAAGAAGTTCACCAACGTTCCGTAGAAAGCAGAACCCGCCCCCAGCAAGTCGGCCCGTCGCCAGGCTCCCCACGGGATCCCTATGAGTAACCCCAAAGCAACAGCTCGGATCCCCCACGGGATCCCCAGCCCGTCCAGCGCCCACATGTTGATCGGCAGCAGCAGCAAAGCAACAGCCTCTAAAGTTTGGCTTGTCAGACGCAGCCCGTCCTGCCGCTGCGCCCACCTCGCTCCCACCCCAAACGCCGCCGTATAAGCCAAGAGCACCCCGTACTGAGCTGCCGGGGAAAACTCTTGCCAGCGGCTGGCTGCCAGCACCCCCGAAGAGACCACCACCAAAAACAGGCCCAGGAGCAGCAGCCAAGCTACGCTCAGCTCAGACAGCAAGTTGCGCAACAACACAGCTATCCCCGGGGGAGAGGAGAGCTCCCTGGTTTCGGCTGGCGGCTCTTCCCCCGCCACGACAACCCCAGAGCCGGCCAAGCCAGCATTTCTTTCCCGCACCATCTGCGGGATCCAGATCAAATCGAGGAGCTGGCCGATCCCCAGCAGCCCAAAAGTCAGCAGCCAGAGCAGCCCTGTGCGCCAGCGACCCAGATAGAAGCGGTGCAGACCGCAAAGGCCGAACAAACCTAAAATCCAGAGCACGTAGGCCGAGCCCAGACTGGCTGGGATCCCCCCGCCGACAGAAGTGGCTCCTGGCGCCGATTCCGCCTCCAGCCGATACTGCTCCACCAGATGGCGAAAGTGCTCCGGCGTCAGCAAACCCAGCTCCAGCAAGGCTTGCAACCCCCGCAAAACCTGCTGCCGGGATCCCGAAACGGTGAAGTTGAACGAGTAAGAGCGGGACTGCTCGGCTCCCTCAGGTGGAATGTTATCCTGGGATCCCATGGCCGGATTCGTTGAGCAAAAAGGCTTGGGGCCACTGCTACTCTAAGCCTTGCTCTGTTGGATTGCTATGCTCTTCACAAATGCTCCAGCAAAGCGTGGGTGCTGGGCAGGACGGGAAGAGTCATCAACTGCCCCAGCCGCGAAACGGTGAGCTCCGCCGCCGGCATGGGTTCCGAGACCTGTCCGCTGCTGAACACCAGGACTTGGTTGCTGTACGGCAAGATCTCGTCCAAATCCGCCGAGGCAAAAACAATAGCCGTCCCTGCTTGGGCGCGTTCCAGCAGTTGACTCCAGACCCACAGCGCCGACTCAATGTCCAACCCGCAGATCGCAGCGCAGAAAGCCGCTCAGGATCTTGACCAAGGTGCTTTTGCCGGCCCCATTTTCCCCCAGCAGACCGTGGATCGTGCCCGCCTCCACCCGCAAGGACACATCGCGGTTCGCCTGTACCGCCCCAAAGCGCTTGTGGATGTGCAGCAGCTCCACCTTCATCCCGTCTATGCTAACCTGCCCCCCCAGACCCAAAATCCCGAAGAATACAGTTGCTGAGGTTGCAAGCGTCGGTGCTACGATAGCGGCAGCTCGCCGTCAGGCGTTGGCTACGGACGAGTTCAGCATCGATCTGTGGTTCGCCCTGCCCCTCTGCTTCGCCCTTCTCCCCTGCCGCCCATCTCAGATAGTAACCGCCTCAAAATCTTCTCAGGCAGCGCCAATCCGGATTTGGCCCAGGAGGTGGCGCGCTACCTGGGCATGGATCTGGGGCCTATGTTGCGCAAGCGCTTTGCCGATGGCGAGCTGTACATCCAAATCCAGGAGTCGATCCGGGGTGCCGATGTCTACTTGGTGCAGCCCACCTGCCGCCCGGTCAACGATCACCTGATGGAGCTGCTGGTGATCATCGACGCCTGCCGCCGCGCCTCGGCCCGCCAGATCACTGCCGTCTTGCCCTACTACGGCTACGCCCGCGCCGACCGCAAAACCGCCGGACGGGAAGCCATCACCGCCAAGCTGGTGGCCAACATGATCACCCAGGCGGGGGCACACCGGGTGCTGGCCATGGATCTGCACTCGGCCCAGATCCAGGGCTACTTCGACATTCCCCTCGACCACGTCTACGCCCAGCCGGTACTGCAGGCTTACCTCAAAGAAAAAGGCCTGCTCGACGAAGATATTGTGGTCGTCTCTCCCGATGTGGGCGGGGTAGCGCGGGCGCGTGCCTTTGCCAAAAAACTCAAGGAAGCTCCGCTGGCAATCATCGACAAGCGCCGCCAGGCCCACAACGACGTGGAAGTCATGAACCTCATTGGCGATGTGCGCGGTAAAATCGCCATCCTCGTAGACGACATGATCGACACGGCAGGCACCATCTCGGAAGGGGCGAAGCTGCTGCGCAAGTCGGGGGCCAAGGCGGTCTATGCCTGCGCCATCCACCCTGTCTTTTCCGATCCGGCCATCGAACGCCTGCAGGGCGGTCTGTTTGAAGAGGTGATCGTCACCAACACCATCCCCATTCCTCCAGAGCGGCATTTTCCAGGCTTGACCGTCCTCTCGGTGGCGAACGTGCTGGGAGAGGCGATCTGGCGCATCCACGAAGACAGCTCCGTCAGCAGCATGTTTCACTAAAGTTTCTCCAGAGCATCGCTAAAGTATAGATAGTGGGTGCAGAACGGGCGTACCTGCCGGGGATCCTTTGCTTTTTGCCCTGTGAAGACCAACTCAGCAGGTGCCCCCCATCTATCGCGATGGACTGGGTAGAGCTAGCTTCCCAGCCGAGTTTTTCCCATGTCGCCTCCCATTTCTAGGTCACCGAGATCCGTTGTGAACGGTTTTGTTCCCGGGCAGGCCGCCGCCAGGGAAGAGCCGTCCCTTCAAACTGAACTGAATACAGAATTGAATACAGAGTCCGCTGCAGCGCTGTACCCGCTGTTGCAATTGCTGGGGCAACTGCTGAACGTCCCCTTGGTCTATCTAGAACTGGTCCAGCCGGGATCCGATCCCGACTCGCCTGCAAAAGGGATCCTCTACCGCGACCCCCAGCGGATCCCCGGCAACGAGCCGCCCAACCCCATCGGCGGATCTTGGCCTTTTCAGGAAGCCTTTCCCCTGCTGGATGAGGGCGGGAGGCCGCTGGCGACACTTCACCTGCGGGGGGAGCGCCCCCGCCCACTGAGCCTCCCCGAACGGGGACAGATCGACCTCATCGCCCTCAGCCTGCGACACATCCTGCTCCAGGCCCAGGAGCAGCGACAAGCCCTCGCGCAACTTCGGGCGCAACTGCAGCACAGCCGCAGCACCGCTGCCCGCTACCAACAGATCTTCGAGAACGCCGTCGAAGGCATTTTTCAAACCACCCCTGAGGGAAAATATCTGGCTGCCAACCCAGCTCTGGCCCATATTTTCGGCTACGAATCCCCGGAAGATTTGATGCGCAATGTCTCCGATATCGGCACCCAAATCTATAGCGACCCAGAGCAGCGATCTGAGTTCCTGCAGCACATGCTGAGAGAAGGTCAAGTCGTGGATGCAGAGCGCCAGGTCTGCCGCAAAGACGGCAAAGTCATCTGGATTTCTTTAAATGCCCGCACCCTGTACGACGAGCAGGGGGATCCCCTCTATTTTGAAGGATTTGTTACTGATATCACAGCATCCCGCCAGCTTAAAGAACGACAACAACAGTTAGAAGAAGCCCGCAGAGAAAGCGAACATCGTTTTCTACAACTGGCGGAGAATACGCAACAACTGTTCTGGATTTCAACGCTCTGCGGCAAAGAGCTGATTTACGTCAGCCCCGCCTGTGAAACCATTTGGGGCCTTTCCCCTGCAGAGGCCTACGCCAATCCCCAGGCCTGGATGCGCCACATTCACCCTGACGATCGCTGGCTGTTCCCCACCATTTTTCAAGCCCAACTTCAGGGCCAACCCACCGATGTGGTTTTTCGCCTCTGCCGCCCCGATGGCTGCATCCTCTGGCTGCGGGAACGTACCTTTCCTATTGCCGACAAAGAGGGCAAAATCTATCGAGTGGCAGGGATCGTCGAAGACATCACCGAGTCCAAGCAACTGGAAGCCGAACGTCGTCGTATAGAGCAAGCCTGGCAACAGAGCGCCAACCATTTCCGGCAGATTTTTGAGCTGGCCCCCAATGGAATTGCCCTGGTGGATTTGCAGGGGCGATTTATCCAGGTCAACGAGGCTTTTGCCCAGATTGTCGGCCATACTCCCGAAGAATTGAAACATCGGCAACAACTGGACATTCTCCACCCGGAAGATGTCAATCAACTGCTGGGGGCCAATGAGGCTTTGTTGGTGGGGAAAGTCTCTGTCAGCCAGCGCCAGATTCGCTACATCAATCGTTCCGGTCAGGTCGTCCATGTCCTGTTTCAGGCTACGCTTCTCAGCGATGAGGAAGGGCAGCCCACCCAGTTTCTCAACCAGGTGATCGACATCAGCGCCCGCGTCGAGGCAGAAATCGCCCTCAAAGAAAGTGAAGAACGCTTCCGCCAATCTTTTGAGTGGTCCCCGATTGCCAAGGCCATGACCCAGGTGGACGGCACTTATTTGCAGATCAACGCCGCCTTTACCGAAACCCTGGGCTACACCCTAGAGGATCTCAAGGGAAAAACCGTCCTCGACATCACCCATCCCGACGACATCGCCGTCACCTTGGAAAACAGTAACCGCCTGCTGGCCGGCGAGGTGCACCACTGCGAACAGGAACAGCGCTACATCCACAAGAACGGGCAAATCGTCTACGCCCTTCTCCGCATCACCCTGGTGCGCACCGCCCAAGGGGATCCCAGCTACTTTCTCAGCCAAATTTTGGACATTACCGAGCGCAAACAAGCGGAGGCGGCCCTGCGCCAAAGCGAGCTGAGCCTGCGGGGCATCTTCGAGCAGTCGGCCCTGGGCATTTCCATCGTCGATCGACAGGGCCGTTACCTCAAGGTAAACCCCGCCCTGGAAGAGATCTTGGGCTACAGCGCCGCCGAACTGACCCACATGAGTTTTTGCGACCTCACCCATCCGGAAGATATCGGCAAAGATTGGCAACTTTTCCAGGAGGTTTCGAACGGCCAACAAGATCACTACCACCTAGAAAAACGCTACATCCACCGCAGCGGCAAGGTGGTTTGGTGCCGCCTGGCGGTCTCGGCAGTGCGGGATCCCGAAGGCAAAAACCTCTTCGTTATTGGCATTTGCGAAGATATTACCGAAGAAAGACAGGCGAAGCTGCAGATCCAGGCTGCCCTTCAGGAAAAAGAGATTCTGCTGCGGGAGATTCACCACCGCGTCAAAAACAACCTACAAATCATCTCCAGCCTGCTGCGGCTCCAGGCGGATCAAATCAAAAGCCGCAAGTACGCCCGCGTTTTTAAGGATGCCGGCAGCCGCATTCAAGCGATGTCTTTGATCCACGAGGGCCTGTACCAATCCAACAATCTGGCCGCTGTGGATCTCAAGCAATACTTACACAATTTGATCTCCAACCTCTTTCACTCCTACGGAGTGAACCCCGAGAGCATTCGCGCCAGCATCCGCGCCGAAGGGATCCGCCTCAACCTCGACGATGCAGTTTTGTGTGGCTTGATCATCAACGAGCTGGTCACCAACAGCCTCAAGTATGCCTTCCCCAAAGGTCGCAGCGGGGAGATAGAGGTTTGTTTTAGCCAAACCCGCAAATATACTCAGTTGCGCGTCTCTGACAATGGCATCGGCTTGCCCCGCGATTTCGACTTCAAGGAAACTCAATCTCTGGGTTTACAACTGGTTGCAACCCTCACCGATCAGCTCCAGGGCAAGATAGAATTGAGAAACAAATCGGGCACTACCTTCATCATCACCTTTCCGAGGAGCCAGCCTTGAAGAAAGTTCCCATGCTTGCCAAAGGCAGCATTCTGGTTGTCGAAGACGAGAAGATCATCGCCAAGGATATCGCCAACGTCCTGAAAAAATTTGGCTATGCGGTGCCGGCCATCGCCTCCTCCGGCGAAGAAGCGATCCGACGGCTGGAAGAGATGTCGGTGGACTTAGTCTTGATGGACATCGTCTTGAAGGGGGATATCGACGGCATCGAAGCCGCCAAGCGGATCACCGAGCGCTTCAACATTCCGGTGGTGCATCTGACGGCCTACGCCGATGACGATACGCTCTCCCGCGTCAAAGAGACCCGGCCTTTCGGTTACATCATCAAGCCTTTCAAAGAGCGGGAACTTTACACCACCATTGAAATTGCCCTGCACAACCACCGGCAGAGCCTGGAGAGCCGCAAGCTGGAAGAGAAAAGAATCGAGGAACTGCGGCAAAAACTGCAGCAGTTGCAGCAGTTCACGGATGTGAAGGGCACTCTGTTCAAGAAGTTCTTGCAAGATCTGAGTGAGCCCCTCTCGAACCTCAGCTTTGCCCTGGGTCTGCTCAAGGATGCCGAGTCGGAGCAAAAGCGGGAACACTATCTGCGAGTGCTGGAGGATGAGTTGCGCCGTGAGCTGGAGCTAATCCATCAGACCTCTAACCTAGAAAATCTTCTGAACCTGGAAAACGTCGGCTTATTGAGCCAGTTCAGCCTGCTGCGGCCCAGTCCCAGTCGTCCGTTGGAACGGGAGGCACTGGCAACTGCAGCCACAGCCTCATTGCCCGTGCCCTCCCAAGAGTCGCCTGCACAGGAGGCGATTACAGTGCCGCGGGCGACGCTGCGCCCCCTCAATCAAACCCAGTTGGCGGAGCGGCTGGGGGTAGTGGTCTCCGCCATCACCTACTGGAAATTCAAAACCGGTTTTCCGGAGTGGAGCCGCAGCCGGGATCCCGACGGCATTTCTTGGCGCTATTCCCCCGATTCCAAGCGCTTTTCGCCTGTACCCTAGCCTAGGGCTGCACCACTTCCACCCGCACCGGCGCCAGCCCAGAGCGCACCATCCCCAGGGCCTCTGCCGCCCGCAGGGAAAGGTCGATAATCCGACCGGGGATGAAGGGGCCGCGATCGTTGATGCGCACGACGGCCTGGCGCCCGTTACTCAGGTTGGTGACCCGCACCTCGGTACCGAAGGGCAGAGTGGGGTGGGCAGCCGTCATCTCATGGCGGGTGGGGTGCAGGTCATACCAAGAGGCGATCCCTTCCTGCACAGGCCCAACGGTACGGACAGGGGCAGGTTTTGGTTGAGCGGCTGTTTCTGGCTTAGGGCCTACAACGGTGGCCTTGGCGGTGAGAGCAGCCGGTTGAGGTAGGGCCGGAGCCGAAATGGGGGGCGCATCCAGCAGCAGACGGCGCAGACGATTGGCAGCCAAAACCGCCGTATCCACCGGGCGTTGGTGATTTGGCAGCAGCACTCCCCCGTCGATGCGCAGCAATTCCTCGCCGTTGACCTGAACTGCGTAGAGGGGATCCCCGGATTGGGGCTCTGCCCAAGCCAGGGCGATGGTCGTGTCCTTCAGGGATCCCTGGGCCATTTGGTTGAGCCGGGCCACCAGGGTGCTGGCCCGCAGCAGCGGTGGTTCCAGCCCAGGCTGCTCGACAAAGCTGACAATAGGCAAATCCTTCACATAGACAGTGACCACCTGCCGACCGTCCATCTGGTAGTCGTAGAGGGTGGAGACAGGCTGGCTGGACGACTGCTGTTGTTCGCCGATCTTGAGGGTAGGTTCTTCTGTCGGCCGCGAAGGGATCGCCTGTCGAGATAGGAGGAGAGACTCCGAGTCCTGCGAGTGCAAGGTGCCGAGTTTGGCCGGCAGGGGGGCGTTGGGTTGGGAAGGGGAGATAAGGTCAGTTGCCGGGGAGAGCGAGTGGGCTTTGGGGGATGGCTGGGTTGCTCTGGCACTGGGAGATCCGCTGCGAGTTGAGGCTTGTGCCTGCGAGTTCGGGCTGCCCAACATGCCTGCCGGCAAGCTGAGAGCCGTAACACAGAGACAGCCGACTAAGCCCACTTGGCGGGCGGGAGCCAGTCCCTGTCCTAGCCGCTTCCAATTTCGCATGAGGCCGCGCTCCTCTCGAAACTCCTGTACAACATCCACTGCGACAGTAAAACAGAAGTTAATGTACCATAGGTTTCTAAGTTGACAAGCTTGCCCGGTCGAGGGCAAAAGCCTAAGTCCCGTCAGCACAAGGATTTTCGGCATCTTGGACTACCGCTCAGCAGGGGTTGACATCGATCTGGGCCGCGCCTTTGTCAAGGGGGTTCGGGAGCGCGTTGAACGAACTAAAGTCCCGTTTTCAGGTTCTTCAGGAACCTTGGGGGGCATTGGCGGCTTTGCCGGCCTGTTCGAGCTGCCGGCGGGCTACCGGGCACCGGTTTTGGTTGCCGGTACCGATGGGGTGGGCACCAAGCTGGAGATTGCCCAGCAGTGGGGGCAGCACCGCGGAGTGGGCATCGACCTGGTGGCCATGTGTGTCAACGATGTGCTGACGGTGGGAGCCAAGCCGCTGTTTTTCCTGGACTACGTGGCTACCGGCAAGCTGGAGCCGGAAGCTCTCTGGCAGGTGATCGACGGCATTCTGGAGGGCTGCCAAGAGGCCGGCTGCCAACTGCTGGGGGGAGAGACGGCGGAGATGCCGGGGTTTTATCCGCCCGGCAAGTACGACCTGGCGGGATTTTGTGTCGGGATTGTCGAGAGGGCGGACATTCTCGACGGCTCGCGGGTGCAGGCTGGGGATCGGCTGTGGGCCTTGCCCAGCAGCGGCCTGCACAGCAACGGCTTCAGCCTGGTGCGACGCATTGTGGCCGAGCGGGGCTGGCGCTGGGATCACCAGCCCTCTGGTTGGGATCGGCCTTTGGCGGAGGTGTTTCTCACCCCCACCCGCATCTACGTGCAGGCGGTGCAGAGGCTGCAAGCAGCAGGGATCCCCATCCACGGCATGGCCCACATCACCGGCGGCGGCATCCCGGAAAACTTGCCCCGCTGTTTGGCTCCTGACCAGGCGGCGCGGCTGCAGCCCCACAGTTGGCCCATCCCACAGGAATTTCTCTGGCTGCAGGAGCAGGGCCAGGTGGAGACTTTGGAGATGTTCAACACCTTTAACCTGGGGGTGGGCTATGTGCTGGTGGTGCCCCCTGAGGCGGAAGATTTGCTGAGATCGCTGCTGCCGGAAGCCTTCCCTATTGGCGAGGTGGTGGCGCCCTGTCCTGGGGAGAGCCGAGTCTTGGGGTTGGAAGCGTGGGGATCCCTGGCCCCCTGAGCACCCCACCAAAAGGGGGGAGGGGATCCCGGTGCCGTTTGCTTATCCCCGCCGCCGCTGTGCTAAGTTTGCTGATGGCCTCAGCGCTGCCGCCTCTGTCGCTCCCCACCTCTGTTTGTTTCAAGACAGGGGCTGCTCGCTTTACACACCTACAGACTTAGGCTGTTGGCCAACTCACGCTGACCCTCTAGGTTAGGAGCCGCCGATGATAGGTTTATCCACTGCTCCTGCAACCACGGCTGCCATCGAAGTGGAGCATCTGAGCAAAACCTACGGCAGCTTTACGGCCATTCGCGATATCTCTTTCCAGGTCAACGCCGGCGAGATCATGGGATTTTTGGGCCCCAACGGCGCCGGCAAGACCACCTCCATGCGCATTTTGGCAGGGTATCTGCCCGCCAGCGAGGGGACGGCGCGGGTGGCCGGGTTTGATGTCCACGAAAACTCGATGGCGGTGCGGCAGCGCATCGGCTATTTGCCGGAAAACCCGCCCCTCTACCCCGATATGACCGTGGAGGCCTACCTGCACTTTGTCGCCCAGATCAAGCGGGTCAGCCCCGGCGACCGGCCTAGGCGGGTGGACGAGGTGATCCGCCGCTGCAGCCTGGAAGACAAGCGCCACACCTTGATCCGCAAGCTCTCCAAGGGGTACAAGCAGCGGGTGGGACTGGCCCAGGCTCTGGTGCACGACCCGCCGGTGATCATCCTGGACGAGCCCACGATTGGGCTGGATCCCAAGCAGATCATCGAGGTGCGCAACCTGATCAAGAGCTTGGCGGGAGAGCACACCATCATCCTCTCCACCCACATCTTGCCGGAGGTGAGCATGACCTGCGACCGGGTGGTGATCATCAACCGCGGCCAGGTGGCGGCCATCGGCACGCCCGCCGAGCTGACAGCCCAGCTTCAGGATCGGCAGCAGGCGAAGCTGGTGGTGGGCGCTCCTGAGGAAGCAGCCATCCGAGCGGCCCTGCAGCATTTGCCCCAGGTCGAAGTGGTGAGTTTGCAGCCCCTGGGATCCGATCCCCCTCGCTGGCAGGTGCAGCTTAAAAGCAACGCTGCTGCTGTTCGCGACGGCGGGACAGAGTCCTTAGGCTGGATCCCGGAGGTGGCCAGGGCCCTGGTGCAGGCGGGGATCGCCCTCTACGAGATCGGCCGTCCCCAGGCTTCTTTGGAAGAGATTTTCCTGCAGCTCACCACCCAAGAGGGATCTGAGGGCGCATTGGAGGAAGCAGCATGAACGGAGCAGTGGCCATTTTTCGTAAAGAACTGCGCGGCTACTTCACCTCCCCCATTGCCTATGTGGTGGCGGCGGTGTTCTGGGGGCTGGCGGGGTTTTTCTTCTTTAATATCTTGGTGCGGGTGATCAGCTTTTCCCAGCAGGTGGATCTCTTTGCCCAGTTTGGCCAAGAGAACCCCTTTGATGCCGCCACCATCCTGTCGCAGCAGTTTCTCAACCTCTTGGGCACGCTTTCCTTATTTTTATTGCCCATCTTTACCATGAGCTCCTACGCCGAGGAGCGGCGGCGGGGCACCATGGAGCTGCTGGCCACCTCCCCTATTACCAACTTGGAGGTGGCCCTGGGCAAGTGGCTGGCGGTCTGGGTGTTTTTTATGACGCTGCTGTTGCCGCCGCTGGTCTACCACGTGCTGGTGCTGAGCAGCGCCAACCCAGCAGTGGACTACCGCCTGACCTTGGTGGGCTATGTGGGACTTGCTCTGCTGGCGGGCAGTGTCATGGCCTTGGGGTTGTTCATCTCTTCCCTGACGGACAGCACCCTCATTGCCGCGGTGGCCACCTTTGGGCTAATCCTGCTGCTCTGGGTGATCGACGCGGCGGCTGGCCAAGAGAACAACTGGATTGCCGCTACCCTGAGGCATATTTCTTTGCTGCAGCAATATAGCAACTGGGTGCAAGGGATCCTCAGCAGCAGTAGCGTCGTCCTTTTCCTCAGCATCATCCTGCTGGGGCTGTTTGCCACGGTGCAATCGGTAGAAAGCCTGCGCTGGCAGCAGAGCTAAGGTTGTCTTGGGAGGTGTGCGGTGATAAAAGATTGGCGGGCGTTGGCAGATTGGGCGGGGATCCTCGGCCTTGGTGTGATTGCCATCGGCCTGCTGGTGGGATCCGCTCTTACCGGCTGGACGGCGGTGCCCCTCAGCTTGCTGGCAGTAGGCCTGGCCCTGGTGGTGGTGTGGGGTCTCACCCACCGGCAGGAAGTGAGCCTGTTCCTGGGCCTGCGCTCCACCCAGACCAACGCCAACATCCTGGTGGCGGTGGCGGCGATGGCCGTCATCCTGGTGCTGGTGAATGTGGTGGCGGTGCGCTACGACCTGCGCCTGGATCTCACCGAGGAGGGCCTGTTTACCCTGTCGCCTCAAACCCGGCAACTGGTGCAGGGATTGGCGCAACCCGTCAAAGTCTGGGTGGTTACCACGGCGCCGGATCCCAACCTGCGGGAACAACTGGAGCGCTACCGCCGCCTCAACCCCGAGCGCTTCCAGTTTGCGTTTGTCGATCCCAATCGGGATCCCCTCACCATTCAGCGGCTGCAGGTGACGCAAAACAACACCCTGGTGGTGGAGGCCGGAGAAAGCCGGCAGCAACTGCCGCAGCCCCCTGCCCCTGAGCTGGAGAGCAAACTGACCCCCGTCTTGTCTAAAGTGGTCAACCGCGGGGAGTTGCTGGCCTATTTCGTGCAAGGGCATGGGGAAGTGGGCCTAGAAGCGCGGGAAGGCACCCCAACGCTGGCTCAGGCGGTGGCAGCCCTCGGCCAGGAGGGCTATCGGGTGGAGCCTTTGAACCTGGTGCAGGCCGAGATCCCGGACAAGGCAGAGGTTTTGGTGTTGGCGGGGCCACAGCGGGCTCTCTTCCCCGGCGAGGTGGAGAAGCTGCAGGACTACCTGGCCAAAGGGGGGCGGCTGCTGCTGCTCATTGGGCCGCGGGTGGATGCCGGCTTGGATCCCTTGCTGGAGGAGTGGGGCGTGGTTTTGGGAGATGACATCCTTATCGAGGTGAGTAGCGTCAGCCAACTCCTGGGCACGGGGCCGGCAGTTGCCCTAGTTACCACCTACGGGGATCACCCCATCACCGCCCCCTTGGCCGAGCAGCGGCTGATGACCCTCTTTCCTCTGGCCCGTTCGGTGGAAACCCAAGCCCGCGAAGGGATCCAGGCCACACCCCTGCTGCGCACCGGCCCGCAGAGCTGGGGGGAGACCAGCCCCAACCTGGAAGCTGGCCCCGTGCAATTTGACCCAAATCAAGACAAGCCCGGCCCCCTGACCTTGGGCGTAGCCCTGACCCGGCAGGTGAAAGGCGATCAGAACAACTCAGAAGCCCAGGAGTCGCCGACCGAGGCCCGCCTGGTGGTGATCGGCAACGTCAACTTTGCCCTCGACGGCAACCTGAGGCAGCAGGGCAACCGCGATCTTTTCCTCAACACGGTTAACTGGCTCACCGAGCGAACTGAACAAATCTCCATTCGCCCCAAATCCATTACCGATCGCCGTCTGACCCTGACCGGCCAAAACTTCCGCTGGCTGGTGCTGGGATCGACGGTGCTCCTGCCGGTTGTGGCGTTGGGATCGGGAGCTGTGCTCTGGTGGCAAAGACGGTAGAGCCGAAGGAGGACAAGCATGTTCAAGCGCAGCACCTGGATTCTTTTGGGTTTGGCGGTGGCTGCTCTGCTGGGGTATTTCCTCTTCGATAACTTCCAGCAACTGCGGCAGCAGCAGCAGGCGGAGCGGGCGCGGCTCTTTCACTTTGCCCCCGACACCATTGCCCGCATTGAGCTCCGCCAAGAGGGGGAACCGGAGGAGATCCTTTTGGAGCGCGCCCCTCAAGAGGGATCCCGTTGGCGCATTATCCGTCCCATCCAGTCGGCGGCGCTGGACTTCCCGGTGGAGCAACTCCTTAACACCTTCTCCCGCCTCACGCCTCAAATCACGCTGGAAGGGGCCACCGACCTGGCCGCTTTTGGTCTTGATCAGCCGCGCCACCAGATCGCCCTCTTCCCCCAAGAAGGGGATCCCTACCGCCTGGACATCGGCAACGACAACTTCGACAGTTCCGGCTTCTACGCCCGGCCAGCAGGGGGAGAGGTGGTGCTCTTGGCCAGCGCCCAGAAGGGATCCCTGCTGCCTTCCCTTTTGGCTTTGCGGGACAAAACTCTGCTGCGCTTCGAGACGGCGGCAGTGAAGTCTCTGCAGGTGCAGTTGGCTGAGGCCGATCCAGAGGTTGTTCGTTTGCAGCGGCAAGAAGATACTTGGCAGATCGTCGAGCCCAGGGCGCTGCCTGCTGATGACCTCAACGTCGACCGTCTGCTCAATACGTTGTCTCGCCTGCAGGCGGTGGAGTTCCCGGCTGAAACCAAGGCGGAGCTGGCTCCTTATGGTCTGGAGAAGCCTTCTGCTCAGCTAACCGTTGAGCTCAAGGACGGCAAAACCCTGAGGGTGGCCTTGGGATCGGAAAAAGATGGTCAAGTCTATGTCATCACCTCGGAGCACCCGGCGGTGGCCGCCCTGCTCACCAGCACCGCCGACATTCTCCGCTCCGACTTCGAGGAGCTGCGGGATCACCGCCTTGCCCGCCTCAACCCCAACCAGGTGGGCCAAGTCATCCTGGAGTCTCAAGGGGAGCAGCTCACCCTCAACCCTCTGCCGCAGGAGAAGGGATCCCTGGAGCTGCGCTGGGACAATCCAGAGCGACCGGGCCAGCCTGTAAACCTCAGCTCTCTCTTCTCCAGCCTCAACGCCGCCCGCGCCAAGGAGTTCGTGCCGGAGACGGATCCCGACGCCCAAAAAGCCCTGGCCGAGCCGGATCTGAAGCTGACCTTTGAGCCCAAAACCGAGGACGGTCGGGATCCCTTGACGTTGAGCTTGACGTCTGCCGGTCTGCGCGCCTACGTACGAAGCAGCTATCAGCCGGACATTGCCGTCATCGACCTCAGCACCTTCAACAGCGTGGAAACCGAAGTGAATCGCTTGCTGGAGAGTGGGGCAGAATCCTCTGCGGGCTCCTAGGAAGGCGGTGGCCGGCGGACCTTATCTCAGCCGGCAGAGGCGGTGGTTGTCTCTTCTTTGGCTGGCGCTGCTTTTTTGAGAGACTCGCCCTGGATCGTCAACACCGAGCAGGGGGCGCGGTGGAGCACGTAGTTGCTGACGCTGCCCAAAAACAGCTCGCTCAGGCCAGAATGGCCGCGGCGGCCTACCACAATCAAGTCCGCCGGCCAAGAGCGGGCCAGATCGCAGATGACCCGACCGGGGTTGCCGTAGTTGAGGCTGTACTCGGCGCGAACTCCCTGCTCAGCGGCTTTCTCCACCAGCGAGCGCAGATAGTCGATCTGGTTTTGCTCGAAGATGGCGCACTGCTCTCGATAAGACTGCCACAGCTCGGCGCTGATGGTGGAGCTGTAATCTACACCTAGGATCATCGGCGGCTCCGGCGCACCGGGCTCTTCCTGAGACAAAACATGGAGGAGCATCATCTCGGCCTGCATGGCCTTGGCCAGTTGGACGGCCTTTTGAAACACTCCCTGGCTCAGCTCCGACCGATCCACCGCCACCAAAATCCTGCTGAACATACCAATTTCCTCCAAATGGCCAACAGATGGGCAAAAGACAAGGCTTGACTTCGGTTTCGACTCCAAGTTCCTCTTTTCTTTACCTCCATCTATCTGTGTTGTAGAAGATCTGGGCGAGAAAACCGCGGGCATCTCGGATGACTCGTCGGATTGGCAATGAAAGTTCAGAGATCTTGACATAGGTCAGAACGCATCGTCCTGAACCGCCCACTCCAGAACCGCCTGCAGCGCCTCGGCTTGCTCCTGCCAGACTTGGTCGAGGGGAGTGCCCCGCAGGAGTTCCAGCGTCAGGGTGGGGATCCGCCGTTCCTGCCCTGCCCAGGTGCCCAAAGAGCCGGGGGTGGGATAGCCAATGTCGTCGGTTACCGGCAGGCCATTGTGAGCAGCCATCACCTGGGCCAGCTCAAGGGCAGGGCCGTTGTAGTTCACGCAGGGATTGCTTTGGCAGGAGTGGGCAGAGAGGATAAACTGAGGCCGAATCTGGGCCAAACTCGCCAACAACGCCTGTGTCTCGGGCTCGGAGCCTGGGGCTGGCCCCGGCGGATAGCGAGCTTCCAAAGAGGCCGGGATCCAATCTTGCGTGGGCAGATTGCGGTTGAGATCCACGCCGTTGGCGTTGAGCCGTTGCCCCAGGGCACAGCCATCCGGGTTCAGGCGTGGGATCGCCCAAAGCGCTGCCCTGCCCTCCAAGGATCTCCATTTCCCAGAGGCCACATAGCGCTCGATCAGGGCATAGCCTTCTACCTCATCCCCGTGTACTCCCCCGACCAGCAGCAAGGAGCGGATCCCCTGGGTGAGCCGGCAAAGGTAAATGGGGCGCCCCTGCAGCGAGTAGCCGATAACTTGCGGGGATCCGGCGCCAAGTTCCGCAAACATGGGGGATCCCAGCAAAGCTGGCACTGCTAGAACGGGATATCGTCCGGCTCCGGTGGGGAAGCCCCCTCTCCTTCCGAGGAGTCCACCGTTGCAAACTCACCCATCCCCGTCAGAGAGAGAACCTGGGCGGATCCCAGTTGGTGGACGCGACGCGCGGTGATCTCGGCCAGCTTTTCCTTACGCCCATCCCGCTCCACCACATTCATATGCAGTTGGCCCTCCACCGTGACCTGATCCCCCACGTGGCAAGTGTCCACCACCCTTTTGGCCAGTTCCCCAAAAGAAGAAACGCGCACCCGATAGGGTGGCTCATCCGGGCGCAGGCTGGGAAAGCCGATCACCAAGGACGTAACAGCCAAGTTATCGGGAGTGTAGCGTAGCTCCGGCTCGGACAGAACCTCGCCCATCAATACAATCGAGTTCATGACAGGGCCATTCAGGGGTCGAAGGGCAGATCCCAGCATTTCCATCATGCCCGCAGATGGGGATCCCGTCAAACCTAGCCGACGCGGAGGGTCATGTAGCGCAGCACGCTCTCGTTGATGCGCAGATTTTTCTCCCAGGCGGCCACCGCGCTCGGTTCAGCCGCATAGTTGAATTGGATGTACAGGCCCTCCTTGAACTTTTTCATCTCAAAGCCGGCAAAGCGGCGCTTGCCCCTATTGGTAATCTCCACCTGGGTCACCCCGTTCTCTCGCAGGAGCGCCTCCTGGCTGCTGAGCAGTTGTTCGAGGGGTTCATCCGACACATCGGGACGCACAATCAGCATCGTTTCGTAAGCGCGGGGCATGGAAGCGAGGTCTCCTTGACAATCCAGTTGTAGAGATGCAGTAAACTATCCTAACCTCTCCTTCTCACCGCCGAAAAGGCCGTGGCCCAACCCCCACATCCCCTGGTTGCAGCAGCAAGGGGATCCGTTGTTCGATACAATGAGGGTTGCTTCATTGGCCGCCGGTTGGCCTGGCCAAGACACGCTGAATCGAGAGTTGGGATTCCAAGCATGAGCGCAGACGAAGTTTACAGCCGTGTTCGCAAGATCGTGTCCGATCAACTGGGCGTAGAGGACGACAAAGTGACTCCGGAAGCCAATTTCCAGAACGACCTGGGAGCCGACAGCCTCGACACGGTGGAGCTGGTCATGGCTTTTGAAGAGGAGTTCGACCTAGAGATCCCCGATGAAGATGCGGAAGGGATTGCTACGGTGCAAGATGCTGTTAACTACATTCTCTCGAAGAAAGCTGCCTAACCTGCCCCCATACCTCTGGGCTGATACCGGACGATGGCTACCCTGGATCCCGCCACTGCTCTCAGGCCGACCCGCCGCGTTGTGATTACGGGGCTGGGCGCCGTTACCCCCATCGGCAACTCCCCTGCCGAATTTTGGCAGAGCTTGCTGGCAGGGCGCTCCGGCATTGGGCCGATCACCCATTTCGATGCCTCCCGCCACGAGTGCCGTATTGCCGGGGAGGTGAAGGGATTTGATCCCCTCGACTATTTGGAGCGCAAGGATGCCAAGCGTACCGACCGCTTTGTCCATCTGGCCTTGGCCGCCACCCAACAGGCGCTGGAGGACGCCCAGTTTCGCATCACCGATCTCAACGCCGAGCAGGTGGGAGTGATTTTGGGTACCGGCATCGGCGGCATCCGGGTTTTGGAGGAGCAGCAGACTATCTACTTGCACAAGGGGCCGGATCGCTGCAGCCCGTTCATGGTACCGATGATGATTGCCAACATGGCCGCGGGACACGTGGCCATTCACTTTGGCGCCAAAGGCCCCAATTCCTGTACGGTTACGGCCTGTGCTTCCGGCTCCAATGCCATTGGCGATGCCTTTCGGCTTATCCAAAGGGGAGAAGTGCAGGTGGCGATTACGGGCGGCACGGAAGCAGCGGTCACCCCTTTGTCGATGGCGGGATTTAGCGCCATGAAGGCCCTTTCCACCCGCAACGACGTCCCCGAACAAGCCTGCCGGCCCTTTGACCGGGATCGGGATGGTTTTGTCATGGGAGAGGGGGCCGGGATCCTGTTGCTGGAAGAATTGGAGCACGCCCGCGCCCGCGGTGCCAAGATCTATGCCGAGATAGTGGGCTACGGTCTCACGTGCGATGCCCATCACATGACCAACCCCGCCCCCGGCGGCGAGGGGGCAGCCCGGGCGATGCGGTTGGCCCTCAAGGACGCCGGGATCCAACCTCAACAAGTTCAATACATCAACGCCCACGCCACCAGCACCCCTGTGGGGGATATCGCTGAAGTCCAGGCCATCCAGTCGGTCTTCGGGGAGCATGCCCCCCGCTTGGCCATCAGCGCCACCAAATCCATGACCGGCCACCTGTTGGGGGGAGCAGGTGGCATTGCCACAGTAGCCACAGCTCTGGCCATCCACCACGGCTGGGTTCCCCCCACCCTCAACTTGGACAACCCCGATCCAGAGTGCGCGGGGCTGGATTTTGTGCCCCACAAGGGGCGGCCGATGGCCATCGAGTCTGCTTTGGTCAATGCCTTCGGATTTGGCGGGCACAACGTCACTCTAGCCTTGCGCCGCTACTCTCCCGATTGAAGAGCTCGGTCTATGTCTTCTCCCGAAAGTGTGTCGCCGTCGGTTCGTCAGCAGGCCTTGGCCGCTTTGACGGCAGAGCTGGCGCAGCAAGGCCACCCGCCCGAATATGCTCAGCACATGGCGGCGGCGGTTATTTTTCAAGCCGATTTGGATCTCTGTGCAGCCCAACTGGCGCGGGTGCTCAGTTGGCTGAAGCAAAGCCATCCTGAGCTTTATCCAGAGGCGGTGCAATTGGTGGACACTACCCGCGAGGAGTTTGAGCGTCGCGTTCAAAACGGATAGACAAGCCGCAAACGCTGCAGCGCCGCCATGGGGGAGTAGGTCAACGAGTTTTGATGGAGTGGAGATCCGGCAGCCGAGCTGCGGTTGTGGGCAGAAGGTGATGGGGCCTGTATGGCGCTGCAAGGGGTGATCCTGAACTGGAGTGGGGTGGTGGCCGATGACGAGGGTCTGCACCTGCAGGCCATCAACCAACTGCTGGTGGAAGAGAACCTGCGCCCCTGGACTGTTGTTGCTACGCAACGCTGGCCCCAGTCGGGATCCCAGCGGGAGCTTTACCGGCTGCACTACCTGGGCCGACCGGATCGCGAGCGACTGCCGGCTTTGTGGGGAGAGCAGGGGCGGGTGCTCAACCCCAAACAACTGGAAGAGCTGCTAAAACGCAAGGCCCTGTACTACCAACAAGCTTTAGAGGGGCACACGGAATGGTCTCTCATTCCCGGCTTGGCGGAAACCCTGGAGACACTGGAGCGGCTGCAACTGAAGGTCGGCCTGCTGTGTGGCCAATCGACAGCCGAGCTCAGTGCTTTTCTGGAGCGTTTCCAGTCGCGTTGCCCGGCCCTGACTCGGCTGGCCGGCTCCTACCGCGTGACAGGGGATGAGGCCCCAGGGCAGCGCCACCGTTTGCTTTTGCAGCGGATGGAGCTGTCTGCTCAGGCGTGTTTGAGCATTGAGGCCACCTATCCCGGCATCCAGTCAGCCCGTTCGGCAGGGATCCCGGTGCTGGCTTTGGCCACCTTCTTTCCTCTGCACCTGTTGCAGCGGCGGGCCAATTGGGCGGCAGATGGCTATCACCAGGTGGAGTGGGATCGCATCCGGAACTGGTTTGCCGGCAGGCAAGACCGTCCTTCAACCCCGGCTGGCGGGGCCAGTTCCTGCAAAAGCTCTCAGGGATCCCCCGCAGGCAAGATCAGCATGCCATCCCCAAAGGAATAAAAGCGATATCCCTGGTCGATGGCCTCTTGGTAGAGATCCAGCAGCCTTTGCCGCCCGATCAGCGCAGCCACCAGCATCATCAGGCTGGAGCGGGGCAGATGAAAATTGGTGATCAGGCCCTGAACCACCCGCCAGGAGTAGCCGGGGTAGATGAACAGATCGCTCTTCCCCTGCCAGGGCTGCAGAGCGCCAGAGGCTGCTGCCGTTTCCAAAGAGCGCACCACGGTGGTTCCCACCGCGATGATCCGCCCCCCTCGGGCCTGGGTTTCTTGGATGGCGGCCACCGTCTCTGCCGACACCTTGAGCCACTCGCTGTGCAAGCGATGCTCGGTCACCCGCTCCGCTTCTACCGGGCGGAAGGTACCCAGGCCGATGTTCAGGGTGATGTAGGCGATTTGGATCCCTTTCTGGGCCAACCTCTGCAGCAGCTCCTGGGTAAAATGTAGACCTGCTGTGGGGGCGGCCACCGAGCCGGGATGTTTGGCCCAGAGGGTTTGGTAATCTCCTGGGCGAACCTGGGCTGAGCCCGCAGCTCTGATGTAAGGAGGAAGCGGGATCCGGCCCACCTGCTCCAGGATTGCCTCAAAAGGCCGCGCCCCCTCCCACTCAAACTGCACAACTCGCCCGCCGGTCTCAGGATCCAAAGCCAAAACGGTGGCCCTCAGCCCAGCGGGGGATCCTTCCTTGCTCCAAAAACGAATCCGATCCCCCACCTTGACCCGTTTGCCCGGCCTGACCAAAACCCGCCACCCCACCCGGTCAGGCAGAGGCTGCGCAACGGTCGGGATCCCTTCCAACTGAGGCTCCAGCAGCAACACTTCGACCCGCGCCCCGGAGGGCTCCTTAGCCCCGAACAGGCGGGCCGGGATCACCTTGGTATCGTTGAGAACCAGCAGATCCCCCTGCCGCAGGTAATCGGGCAGGTCGCAGAAGCGGCGATGCTCGTGCCGATCCGGGTACACCACCAGCATTCGCGCCTGATCCCTGGGCTCCGCCGGCGTTTGCGCGATCCGGTCGGGAGGAAGGGTGTAATCGTAGGCAGCGGTGAGCAGATCCAGATTAGGCTCCCCGTCACTGGCGCCAAGCGGCAGCTCGACCTTGTTGGGGGAAGCGGACGCAGAAAAGTCGGGCATGGAGATGGATCGAAAACGAGATCCAACAGGATTGGGGATCACCAACCGGAAGCCTCCACCCTTTAGGAGAAGGGAGGCGTGTGAACGACTCCCGACACTCATCTTCGTTGAGTAAACGCAACTTAGATAGAGTACGGGCTTCACGCTTCACAGACTTGTTTGTACAGAGGTCTCAGCGTGCGACCCACGGCGGGAACCTCTCCAGAGATTTAACTTGTTCTCCTCAATTGTAGGACGAACGGCTTTCATCCCGACACTGATTGGCTCTTGAGTCAACACAATTCACCAATACAGTGCGGGGCTTCCCACCGATTAAGCTAAACCTTGGCCACCACCACCTGCTGGGGCTGATCCTGATACTTGCCGGCGCGGTCGGCGTAGGTCACCTGGCAGGGATCCCCCTCCAGAAACAGAAGCTGTACCACCCCTTCATTGGCGTACACACGGCAGTCGGCGCTGGAGGCGTTGGAAAACTCCAGGGTGAGATAGCCCCGCCACCCTGCTTCAGCCGGCGTCAGGTTGGCAATTAGGCCCACCCTAGCATAGGAAGATTTGCCAATGCAGATCACGGTGATGTTATCCGGGACTTGCAGCCGCTCCAAAGACACGCCCAACCCGTAGGAATGGGCCGGGATGATAAAGTAATCCCCCATCTCGTCGTGGTGCAGCTCCACCGCTTCCAGGTTCTTGGGGTTAAACCGCTTGGGATCCACCACCGTACCGGGCACATGGCGAAAGATCTTGAACTCCACCGGCGACAGGCGGATGTCGTAGCCATAAGAGGACAGGCCATAACTCAAAACAGGTCGAGACTCAACGGCCCTCACCAGCTCAGGACAGAACGGCTCGATCATCCCTTGCCGCGCTTGCTCGCAGATCCAGCGGTCGTTTTTCAGCATGGCTGCAGCAGGCTCCCTGGAAAGCTAGGGGACTTGAGGAGGATCGGGAGGACAAGCAACGTTCGCATCAGCGGCACGGATCCCTGCACGTAGGCGCAATTGCGTGATCAAGTCGGCCCGCTCCAGAAGGGAGTCCGGCATCTCCGGCCCGGTGATCACCATGTCCATCCAGGCCGGACGCTGATCGATCAAATCCAGCACCTGCGCCTCCGGGATCAGGCCCAACTTCACGGCCAAGCTCAGCTCATCCAACACCACCAAGTCGTAGCGGCCACTTCTGACGGCCTCCTGAGTAAATTGCCACAGCTCATCCAGAGCCACCCGCTCCTCGGGCTCCAGATGAGGCGTATCGATGCAGCGGTGCAGACGACAACGAACCCACTCTAAGGATCGCCCCAGGGAGAGGCGATTTTCCGGCCCCTGGTTGATCCCGCCCTTGAGAAATTGCACGATCAACACCCGCGTCCCCTGGCCGGCCAGCCGCAGCGCCTGAGCCATGACGGGTGTAAACATGCCCCGGCTGGGGTGGGTGTAGAGCTGCAGGGATCCCTGGGGGATCAACTGGGTGGAGCAGGCTCCATCCCGCTGCAGGAAACGGTCGTGAGCGGCAGGCTGCTTAACCCGGGCCGCAGGAACAGCATCCTTGGGGGAGGGCATAGGATTCGGAGAGGCAGTGCAAACCACGGCTTGATCTCGTAAGTGGGTTAAGGAACTAGGCCCTAGGTTCACAGGGCCTACAAGTGGTGGAGAGCGTCGGCTATGGATTCCATGAAACACCACCTGTGCGTATCCGTCAACGAGTTGGTTCTGCTTCTGGCCGGCATACAAATCCTCTCAAATAGAGTGACAGAAAACACAATCCTTGCCCATCTTAGCTTTTTGGCACAAGAGGCAGGAGCCCAAAAGAAAAGCTTTTGAACAAAATCTTAATTAACGTTCAAGTCCAAACAAAAATCTGAGTGTAGAGGTATTTTACTTAAGCACAAAAGTATCTTATAAAAATGCAAGCAAGGAATCAATGTTTTCCGAATGAGATGAGCTCTTGCAAACAGGAATACCGATATCGGCGGCCTGGCCACGAGACGGCGGCAAAGCTCTGCTCATCTCAAAAGCCTTGCCCGGCGGGGGATCTATTCGGCTAGGAGCCGGAGAGCCCCCCATGTTGTCTCGACTTCACTTTGGAAAAAGTGTGACTGCAAGTCCAAAAACTTAAACTTAATTTCTAACTTCGAAAGCGACGAAATGCAAATCCATTAATTGCCTTCATCAAAAACAACTTATCAACGATATTTTTTGAGAAGAGACGCAAAGAATTATGTAACCTCTATATCCTGGAACTATTTTTCGCCAAGTTATCTCTTCAATTATTTTTCTGGTCGATCTCAAGGCTAATTTTTGTTCTCAGTTTAATCTCTATTTCTATCACGAGAAATAAGCATTGGACATTCAGTTTGGATCCCACGTAAGGCTAACCTATACAAGCTCTAGAGCCTTGGGTTCTGAGATTGGCGGGATCCCGTTGTGCAACTGGAGCCAAGTCTTTTCTCTGGCGTGAATAGCCCGAACGACCGTGGAGATGGGCACCGCTGTTTTCGGTAACAAGAACCCTTACCCTCTATGTCAGAAAGTATGTCAACGACTTGAACTGGGGAAAAACCCTAGGCCGTTGTGAACTCGGGGTGTGCGTTGTTCTGGGTGTCGGTGTTGCAAATTGACGGTTTCTCCCCCCAGCACCAAGGTGGAAGCATTGCCCCCATCCAAGTTCAGGGCATGGCGACAGCCCAATTGCTGCATCAACTGCGCCATCTCCAGCAGGGTGAGCCCTTGATTTTCCTGGGCATTGCCGGCGGTCACCCACAGCAAATGTCCGTTGTCCAGTTGACCGATGGCACTGCGGGCAGCCCGTTGGCGGCGGAAAAGGGGTTGAAATCCCTCTAATTGGGCATCCAGAACCACTTGGCCGTCCAAGAGCAAGAGCGGCCCTGCCCCTAGCATGTGGGGGTAGGCGGCCAGCTCTGGCGGATCCACAGTCCAGCTCAACTTGAGGCGATCCCCCGCGATCAGTTTGCCGGCTTCCAGGGCACCTTCCAGACCCCGCGCTGCCAATACGTAGCCGTTGGGAGGGATCGGCACCGTCAAACTACCGGCCAGGCCTGCCGGCAGAATGTCTTGCACCTGATCCTGCCGCACCATCAGGAGCATTTCACCATCCGTTTGGGTGGTGTAGGTGGATCCCCAATCAGGGGTGTACTGGGCAACTCCGGGCAGGATGTAGCCACTGTTGATGCCCACCAGCGGGATCCGATCCCCAAGGTCGTTGCGCAACTCTGCCTGCATCTGCAAACGGGCAAAGCGCACGGATTGCCCTGCCGTCCCATCCGACCAAGCGATGACCCCACGGCCTAAGATGGGGCTGGAGATCCAGCGGCCATCCCGACGAATGGCTCCCAGCGGCTGGCGGGTGTTGCGATTGAAAAAACCGCCGTTGATGGCCGCCACGGCTCCCTGTTCAGGGCCAAAGGAAGACAGCTCCCCCAGACCCACCAAACTGGCAGGATTGGCCCAGATGGGGCGCAGTTGGCCCGCTGTAAGGGAAATGACCACGATGGCAACCGGGATCCGATCGTCCCCAATCCAGATTTCCTCTTGGTACAAAGGGATCCCTTGCACCACCCGCACAGGCTGCCGGTCGAGGAGCGTCTGGGCAGGGGCAACCGGGCTGTTGAGCAGGAGGAGAGTCGCTCCCACAGCGGCCAAGGTTTTAGGCAAAGCAACCCTCTTCACCAGCCCCTCTCGTTGCTGCTCTAGCCTCTTGGAGCTAAGTCGCTTCAAACAAGATTAAGACACTTTGCCACTCA
>NZ_JANSJI010000060.1:0-2193 GCF_047462475.1 Synechococcus sp. H55.11 | reverse complement strand
CTATAACACAAGAACTGGTCAAGTCGAATCGGGCGGCGCGGACAAGATTGCTGTCTGGATGTTCGATACCGACTACGACGGGCGTTGCCTCTACCCGCGTCAGGTGTTTTTCCCGCTGGCGGACAAAAACGGGGGCTGGGCGCGCCTCGCAAAGAGTCTCAAAGCGGAACTCGATGAGTCGCTTATCGAGAAGTATCGAGGCACAGAGTCGCTGCCTTTCGAAGTGGGGGAATACAAGCGTATCGCGGTCAAGATTGTCGACGACCGCGGCGTCGAGAGCCTCAAGGTGATGTATGTACCGTAGAGGTGGTAGCCCGATGAGCAAGCGCACTATCGATCGACTGATCATCAACTCGCCTTACGAGGAGCCAAAACAGCACTGGCGCTACGAGCGTAAGACGCGCTCGTTCCGCCTTGTTGCGGGACGCCGTCGCGCGGGATACCTTAAGGCAACCCCCGGCTCGCAGTCCTACGACGACCCAGGCGTCTTTGTCGAGATTCCCTTAGTCAATCAGATTCGCCCGCGGGTGAAGCAGTGGCGTGGGGCGGGCTATCCAGGCGTCACGGGCGTAACGAAACGGCTTCTTGAACACTGGAACGACCATGAGGCGTCGGGCGTGCGCCGATTCTTCTTCTGTCAGTTGGAAGCGATAGAGACGCTCATCTGGCTCACAGAAGCGCCGCCTGCTGCGCACGCGGGGATTAAGATTCCCAGAGACGGCAGTGCGTTCCAGCGACTGTGTTGCAAAATGGCGACTGGCACAGGCAAAACTGTAGTGATGGCGATGGCAATCGCATGGCACATCTTGAATAAGGTGACGAACCCACAAGATGCGCGCTTCTCCAAAAATGTGCTTGTGATTGCTCCAGGGTTGACGGTCAAGCAGCGACTGGAGGTGCTTATCCCCAGTGCGCACGGCAACTATTACGAGGCGTTCGACATCGTGCCTTCTGCGATGATGGACAAGCTCCGTCAGGGCAAGGTGCTGGTGCGCAACTGGCACGCGCTGGCGTGGGAGAGCGAGGAGCAACTCAAAAAGCGCAAGAGCGTAGACAAGCGCGGGGCTAAGAGCGACGAAGCCTACGCCCGTGAAGTGCTTGGAGAGATGGCAACTGCCCGCAACATCTTAGTAATCAATGACGAAGCGCACCACGCATGGCGAATCAATCCAGAAGCGAAGGGCAAATACATGCGTCAGCGCGATTTGAAGGATAGCGCCGAAGAAGCAACTGTGTGGGTGGGCGGTTTAGACCGTATCCATCGCGCGCGGGGCATCCTCAGATGCTATGATTTCTCTGCGACGCCCTTTGCCCCTTCAGGCAAGCAAAGCACAGAAGAGACCCTCTTCGGTTGGATTGTCAGCGATTTCGGGCTGAACGACGCTATCGAGTGCGGGCTGGTCAAAACCCCGCGCGTCGTGGTGCGCGACGATGCTGTACCCGACGCCAAGACCTACAAATCGCGCCTGTACCATATCTACAACGACCCCGAAGTCAAGGATAATCTCAATCGTGCAGCGAGTCCTGAGACGCCGCTGCCTGACTTGGTGTTGAATGCCTACCTGCTGCTGGGTAGCGATTGGCTCGCGACGAAAAAGGCATGGAGTAATGCAGGCGCGCCTACGCCTCCAGTCATGATCACCGTTTGTAATCGCACGGAAACGGCGGCGCGGGTAAAGCACGCCTTCGAGAAAGGGCAAATCAAGATTGATGAGCTATGCGACCCTAAGCGAATGCTACACATCGACTCGAAAGTACTAAAAGAAGCAGAAGCACAGGAAGATGCCCCCGTCCAGACGCTCACTTTTGAGGCGCAGGAGGCAGACACAGAGGAGGACAGCTCGCAAACAGAGTACACCCTTACCAAAAGAGAACAAGCGGAGCGGCTGCGCCAGATGGTGGACACTGTTGGGAAGGTCGGCAAACCTGGAGAGCAGATTCAGCATGTAATCTCCGTCGGCATGCTCTCTGAGGGATGGGACGCCAAGACGGTCACGCACATTATGGGGCTACGGGCGTTCACCTCCCAGCTCCTGTGTGAGCAGGTGGTTGGGCGCGGGTTGCGGCGCACCTCATATGAGGTGAACCCAGAAACTGGACTGCTGGAGCCAGAGTATGTGAATATCTTCGGCGTGCCGTTCACCTTTCTCCCACACGAGGGCAGCGACGACAGTCCCCCACCGCCCCCTACCC
>NZ_JANSJI010000059.1:0-2202 GCF_047462475.1 Synechococcus sp. H55.11 | reverse complement strand
CGCGTCCCAAATCGTTCCGTTTCCAATTTCTAGGGATCCCCCCGAAGGGGGAACAACCGCCCGGGACGTCTTTGGGCCACGGGGACGGACGGGAAGTTTCCAATTTCTAGGGATCCCCCCGAAGGGGGAACGACTTATTAGGGGAAGGAAGGGGCTGGGGCAGAATAAGCTTTGTTTCCAATTTCTAGGGATCCCCCCGAAGGGGGAACGGCCTGAAGAGCTGGAACGCCATCGTCAGGAGTTGGTGAGGTTTCCAATTTCTAGGGATCCCCCCGAAGGGGGAACTAGGAGGACAAGATGATGGAAGCAAAAGATTATGTCGGAAGTTTCCAATTTCTAGGGATCCCCCCGAAGGGGGAACAAGGGGGTGACGGAATTTGCCAGTGGGTGGCGGCGTGGCAGTTTCCAATTTCTAGGGATCCCCCCGAAGGGGGAACATCCCCACTCTCTTCAACGACACGTCCCTTGAAACCAAGGGGTTTCCAATTTCTAGGGATCCCCCCGAAGGGGGAACTGGATTGGCTTAAATCCGTGGGTGGAGAAGACGTGAAAGTTTCCAATTTCTAGGGATCCCCCCGAAGGGGGAACACCTATACCTTACCCACCTCGTCTGCGAGGGGCGGGTAGTTTCCAATTTCTAGGGATCCCCCCGAAGGGGGAACGCGGAAGCTGGCGGCTGCCTTGGCTAAAAAAGTAGGGCTGTTTCCAATTTCTAGGGATCCCCCCGAAGGGGGAACCAAGAACGGGAGTTGGCGGCCCGCCAAGCCTCGGCCCAAGGTTTCCAATTTCTAGGGATCCCCCCGAAGGGGGAACGCCAAACTGAGTGCCCTACCGCTAATCCCACCTACATGTGTGTTTCCAATTTCTAGGGATCCCCCCGAAGGGGGAACCGGGGAATACATTTCTTTCCCGTATTAGCCTCTTCGCGACTGCGATTTGCAAGTTTCCAATTTCTAGGGATCCCCCCGAAGGGGGAACGAAGGTTATCTCAACTTTTACGGCAATGCTTCTTGTCTGTTTCCAATTTCTAGGGATCCCCCCGAAGGGGGAACAGCATTTTACGGAAGGTTGCTGAAATACACTTCCGAAGTTTCCAATTTCTAGGGATCCCCCCGAAGGGGGAACCGTAGCGGCAAGGATTACAGGGAGAGTCTGGAACAAAGAGTTTCCAATTTCTAGGGATCCCCCCGAAGGGGGAACTCACAGAGCTGCTGTATTGTCTCTAGAACCAGAAGTAAAGTTTCCAATTTCTAGGGATCCCCCCGAAGGGGGAACTTTCAATAGAATATCCATAGCTTAGCTCCCCTTCTGCTGTTTCCAATTTCTAGGGATCCCCCCGAAGGGGGAACGCGGCCCCCGTAGCAGACGGATCCCCCGTCAACCAAGTTTCCAATTTCTAGGGATCCCCCCGAAGGGGGAACCTCGCCTTTGTGATGAGGTGGGAGGGAGGCTACGTTAACCGTTTCCAATTTCTAGGGATCCCCCCGAAGGGGGAACTCATAGGATGCTGGTCTCCGGGTTCGGGGATCCCGAGTCGGGTTTCCAATTTCTAGGGATCCCCCCGAAGGGGGAACTCATAGGATGCTGGTCTCCGGGTTCGGGGATCCCGAGTCGGGTTTCCAATTTCTAGGGATCCCCCCGAAGGGGGAACTCACCCGGTCGAGCAGCTCTACCACCGCCCGCCGTACCGTTTCCAATTTCTAGGGATCCCCCCGAAGGGGGAACCCTGTCCGAGGTGGGGATGGTGGGGTTTGCCGCCTCCCCCGAGTTTCCAATTTCTAGGGATCCCCCCGAAGGGGGAACCTCAAATGTACCCAAATAAGGGTACATTGAAGGTTGATTAATGTTTCCAATTTCTAGGGATCCCCCCGAAGGGGGAACCCGAATTGGTGACAACTTTCTCGGTCCGTGAGATCGAGGATGTTTCCAATTTCTAGGGATCCCCCCGAAGGGGGAACCTCGGCGGGCCGGGTACCGGTAAGAGCCACACCCTGCGAGTGTTTCCAATTTCTAGGGATCCCCCCGAAGGGGGAACGTCTCTCCGAGACCCTGCCGGCGATTGTCCTTACGTCTAGTTTCCAATTTCTAGGGATCCCCCCGAAGGGGGAACTCACCTCACCCAGAGGCTTGACTTTCTGGGCGCGAACCTGTTTCCAATTTCTAGGGATCCCCCCGAAGGGGGAACTCTACCCCTATTAAACC
>NZ_JANSJI010000058.1:0-2203 GCF_047462475.1 Synechococcus sp. H55.11 | reverse complement strand
TTTTCCCGGCAGCAGGTAACCGGGGCCGCCCTAACCCAGCATAGGCTGGCCCTTTGGCGAGGGAAAAGGTCAAAACCCTTTCCAGCAAACCCTTAAGACAACATTAAAAACACGCTTAAAAATGCGCCCACAAAAACATCTTCGCAGGGCAAAGGACTAAAATTGAAGTGGGCGAGGTGTATGGCCAACATCCAAAAAAAGAAACAGCAGAGTTGCTAAAAGCTCTCCCTCAAGTCAGTCACCAGGCCCTCTCTTTTGCAAGGATTGTTGTAGCTTTTGGCAGTTGCTGGGGCGCCGCCTTGCCCTATTGTCAGCCTATTGGCGGAGTTGTCAGGCGTCATAGTTGGGAGGATTGTTATGATAGCGAGCGCGCAGCGTTCTGTAGCTTTGTCTACAGAATCGAAGGCCGAAAAAAATACAGAACGCAAAGTATCTGATCAAGCAGTTGCGAGAGATTTTCTGCCGGGGCAGTGGCAGCGCTGCATCGATGTCCGAGATTTTATTCAGCGTAATTACACTCCCTACATCGGGGATGAAAGCTTTTTGGCGCCGGCCACCGAGCGCACCCAACGGCTGTGGGCCAAGGTTAAGGATTTGATGGCGCTGGAGCGGGAGCGGGGGGTTTTGGATGCCGACACCGACCTTCCTTCCAGCATCACCAGCCACCCGCCGGGCTATATCGACCGGGAGCTGGAGCAAATTGTAGGTCTGCAGACAGACAAGCCCCTGAAGCGGGCCATCCTGCCCTTTGGCGGCATCCGCCTGGTAGAGACGGCCCTCAAGGCCTACGGCTACGAGCTGGATCCAAAGGTTAAGGAGATCTTTACCAAATACCGCAAGACCCACAATGACGGGGTCTTCGACGCCTACACGGAGGAGATGCGCCGCTGCCGCCGCTCTGGCATCATCACCGGCTTGCCGGACGCCTATGGGCGGGGCCGCATCATCGGTGATTACCGGCGGGTACCTCTCTACGGGGTGGATCGGCTGATTGAAGACAAGGAGGCGCAAAAAGCCAGCCTCGACCTGGACACGATGGATGAAGAGACCATCCGCCTGCGGGAGGAGCTCTCAGAGCAGATCAAAGCCCTGCACGAGCTCAAGGAAATGGGGGCCAGCTACGGCTTTGACCTGGGCCGTCCGGCAGCCAACGCCCGCGAAGCCATCCAGTGGCTGTACCTAGCCTACCTGGCAGCGGTCAAAGAGCAAAACGGCGCCGCCATGTCCCTGGGGCGGGTCTCCACGTTCCTAGACATCTACATCGAGCGGGATCTGCAGGCCGGGATCCTCACCGAAGAAGAGGCCCAGGAGCTCATCGACCACTTTGTCATGAAGCTGCGCATGGTCAGGTTTTTGCGCACGCCGGAGTACAACGAGCTCTTCAGCGGCGATCCCACCTGGGTAACTGAGTGCATTGGCGGCATGGGGCTGGATGGGCGACCTCTGGTCACCAAGACCAGCTTCCGCATGCTGCACACCCTCTACAACCTGGGGCCGGCGCCGGAGCCCAACCTAACGGTGCTCTGGTCGGAGCGGCTGCCGGAAGCCTTCAAGCGCTACTGCGCCAAGGTCTCCATCGAAACCAGCTCCATCCAGTACGAAAACGACGACCTGATGCGCCCCTACTGGGGGGATGACTACGGCATCGCCTGCTGCGTATCGGCCATGCGCATTGGCAAGCAGATGCAGTTTTTTGGGGCGCGGGTAAACCTGGCCAAGTGCCTACTCTATGCCATCAATGGCGGTCGGGATGAGATCTCCGGTGAGCAGGTGGCCCCGGCCTATGCCCCCATCACCTCTGAGGTGTTGGAGTACGACGAGGTGTGGCCGCGCCTGGTGCAGATGATGGCCTGGCTGGCCAAGACCTACGTCAACACCATGAACATCATCCACTACATGCACGACAAGTACTGCTACGAGCGCCTGGAGATGGCCCTGCACGACCGCGACATCGTGCGCACGATGGCCTTTGGCCTGGCTGGCCTATCGGTGGTGGCGGATTCCCTCTCGGCCATCAAGTACGCGCGGGTGCGGGCAATTCGGGACGAGCGCGGCCTGGTGGTGGACTACGCGGTGGAGGGCGACTTCCCCAAATACGGCAACAACGACGACCGGGTTGACCAAATTGCGGTGCAATTGGTGCAGACCTTCATGGCGGAGCTGCGCAAGCACAAAACCTACCGCAACGCCATTCCCACCCAGT
>NZ_JANSJI010000057.1:2995-8372 GCF_047462475.1 Synechococcus sp. H55.11 | reverse complement strand
GTTAAGGCATGTAACAGGGGAGAACCATGGTCAAGCGCGTGCGATTGGATCCCATTGCCCAGGTGTCTGAGATTGCCACCAACAGCAATTTGCTCTCGGTGCTGCTGCAAGAAGAGCTGAATGTGTTGAAAGAGTGCGGCGGGCGCGGCCTCTGTGCCACCTGCCATGTGTATGTGAAAGAGGGGATGGAGTCTCTCTCGCCGGTCACCAAGCGGGAGCAGCGCACTCTGGAGGTGATCACCACTTGCAAGCCCAATTCCCGACTGGCCTGCCAAGCGCGGGTCCTGGGAGAAGGGGTGGTGGTGGAATTGCCGGCGGGGATGTACATCAATGCCTTTAAGGATATCGAGGCGTTGATCGGGCGGCGGGCCGAACAGCCGCTCTTGCACCCTGTAACCGGCGCGATTTTGGTCCAGCAAGGCAAGCTGATTACGCGCTCGGTGCTGGAATCGGTGAGGGATCTGGATCTGGATATCCAAGAGGCTTTGACTCGCAGCAGCCGAGATTTTTAGTGTTCGCGAAGCGGAACGTAGTCCTTGAAGCCCGCACTCTATGCGTCAGCATGAGCGCGGGAGTACGTCACGGTTTCAAAGCAGCGTTCGCACATCCACCACTTTGCCGCTCACGGCCGCTGCCGCCACCATGGCCGGGCTCATGAGCAGGGTGCGCCCGGTAGGGGATCCCTGACGGCCCTTAAAGTTGCGGTTGGAAGAAGAGGCGCTGATCTGGCGCCCCACCAACCGATCCGGGTTCATCGCCAAACACATGGAGCAGCCGGGATCCCGCCACTCAAACCCTGCTGCCTCGAAGATCTCCCGCAGGCCCTCCTGTTCGGCCTCCTGCTTGACCCGCTCCGAGCCGGGTACTACAAACGCCTTTACCCCAGGCGCCACCCGCCGCCCCTTGGCGATCTTGGCTGCCTCCCGCAGGTCGCTTAAGCGGCCATTGGTGCAACTGCCAATGAAGCAGACATCCACCGGCGTCCCCACAATGGGATCCCCCGGCTGCAAATCCATGTAAGCATAGGCCTCTTGGGCCAGTTCCCGCTCGCTTTCCGGCAGCTCCTCGGGAGCCGGGATCCGCTCATCCACGCCAATACCCTGGCCGGGGGTGATCCCCCAAGTAACCGTCGGGGCAATGTCGGCAGCTTGGAACACGACCACGTCGTCATAGACCGCATCGGGGTCACTGGCCAGGCTTTTCCACCAGGCCACTGCCTCTTCCCAGTCAGATCCCTGGGGAGCGAACTCCCGCCCCTTTAGATACTCAAAGGTTACCGCATCGGGATTGACGTAGCCGCAGCGGGCTCCCCCCTCGATGGACATGTTGCAGAGGGTCATGCGCTCTTCCATACTCATGGCCTCGATGGCGCTGCCGCCGTACTCGTAGGCGTAGCCCACCCCGCCTTTGACCCCCAGCCGGCGGATGATGTGCAGGATAACATCCTTAGCGTAAACCCCCGGCCCCAACGTGCCCTGGATCTCGATGCGGCGCACCTTGAGTTTGGACAAAGCTAAGGTTTGGGTGGCCAACACGTCCCGCACCTGGCTGGTGCCGATGCCGAAGGCAATCGCCCCAAAGGCCCCATGGGTGGACGTGTGGCTATCTCCGCAGGCAATGGTCATCCCCGGCTGCGTCAGCCCTTGCTCCGGCGCGATGACATGCACGATCCCCTGCCGACCGGAGCCGCTGTTGTAGAAGCGAATGCCATGTTGCCGACAGTTGCGCTCCAATTCCTGGATCATCTCCTCCGCCAAGGGATCGGCAAAAGGCCGCGCCCGGCCGTCGGTGGGAATGATGTGATCCACTGTAGCCACCGTCCGCTCCGGGAACAGAACCGGCAGATGACGCTCCCGCAGCATGGCAAAAGCTTGCGGGCTGGTGACCTCGTGGATCAAGTGCAGGCCGATGAACAACTGCGTCTGCCCCGAGGGCAACATCCGCACCGTGTGAGCATCCCATACCTTGTCGAATAGTGTCCTCTCGCTCATCTTCCCGGCCTGTAGCCAATTCCTGTAACCCTTCAATGTGCTACCTGGGGGAAAGCTTGTCAAGGTACAGGCTTTCGCACCTCAGTTCTCTGGCCAGGAAACTCCTGCGGTAGCCGATGAGAAGAGTCGCCTTCAAGCGGGATCCCTGAAAGCCGGCCAGGGCAAAAAGCGATAGCCTGCCTCTTCAATGGCGGCGACGATATTCGGCAGGGCCTCGGCGGTATGGGGCCAGCGATCGTGCAGCAGCAAAACCAGGGGTTGATCCGAATTCTTGAACACCTGCAACTGGGCTTGAACGCGTTCCAACAGTTGGGCCGCCGTTTGGCCGGCATAGGCATCTTCTGGGCTCATGTTCCAGTAAAGAACGCGATACCCTGCCTGCTCCAAAGAACGCCGTAAAGCCGAATCGAGACGAAAACCTCCCGGCGGCCGAACCACCAGTTGGGGATCCAAATGCAACGTTTTCAGCAGTTGCGTTGTCTGATCCACCTCGGCATAGAAGATCGCGTCACTGCTGTAGAGGCGTCGATAATCGTGAGTAAACGTATGGTTGGCTATGGTGTGGTGGTGAGCCCGAATGGATTGGGCCAATTCTGGAAATTGAGAGACATGATTGCCGATAAGAAAGAAGGTGGCCGGAATCTGTAGCTGATCCAAAACCTCTAAAAGGCGAGGGGTGGACTGTGGCCAGGGCCCATCGTCAATGGTGAGGAAAGCAGAACGGGGCGGCACCTCTAATAAGGGCTCCAGCACCTCTTCCAAAGGCAGGGGCAAAGGCTGGCTGTTTTCCCAAGGATCAAGCCAATTGGGATCTGCCGCCCAGCCGTGTTGCAGCACCACCTCCACATGAGGGGGAGCAGGGGTGATCAACAGGCGCCCGGTGTGCTCGTCCTGGTTGCCCCAGCTCAGCCGGTAGGGCAGCTCCGCAGGCACCTCAACAAGGGTCGAACGGGTAATCACGGCATAGGGAATGTCGATCAAATAATGCCCGTTCACCCGCTCTTGATGAACCCAAGCAGCAGAGGGAGCCGACAAATAAATGAGGAGATCTTGCGGGTTGCTGCCGCGCACGACTCGAACGCTCTCAATCGGGAGAACGGGGTCGTATTCTGAGGTCAGGGTTAGGTTGAGATCGAAAAGCGGTTGGGCCTCCACCGTGTAGTAGTACAGCCCCACCAATAGGAAAACCAAGAAAAAGATCGCCGCTTTCAGAGAATGCATGGAAGTTGCCGGGGCTTTCGCAACAATCATAGGGCAGAAGGCTACCCCAACTCTCCAGAGAGAGCAGGATGAGCTCAACTTATGAGCGCAGGCGCTCTTCCCATTTACGAGCAGGAGAGGCGCGGCGGATGTCCCGCCAGATGGCTGTGGCAGCCAGGGTGCCATCGGCAACCGCAATTGACACCTGGTTCAGGCCCTGCTTCAAATCCCCGAGCGCAAACAGGCGCGGGTGGGCAGTGCGGCACCACTCGTCGGTGAGCAGACTCTCCCCTTGCCATTTCAAGTCAGGGATCCCTTTCAAGTAGTCGTTGTGGTATTTGGCTCCCATCGCCACCAAGCCGGTGGTAGCCTCAATGTAGGTGCCATCCTCCAGCTCTACCCCTCTCATCTGGTGGTTTTCTCCCCAAAAACGGCGAATGGGAGCTTCGTAGAGGGGATAGCCGTGTTCGGCCAGTTTTTGGCGCATTTCAGGGCCAACCGAGCAGAGGCCGTGGGTCAACACCGAGATATAAGGCGTAAACCAGTTGAGGACAAAAGCGGTGTTGATTTGAGCCTCGGAGCCGACGATCAAAACCGCCTTTTGATCCCGCATTTCATGGCCATCGCAGATCATACAAACATGCAGCGAGTAGCCCGCATACTCGTAAACATTTTGCATGTCGGGCAATTGCGGCAAATGGTCGATGATGCCCGTTGCTGCAATCAAATATCGGCTGCGAAAAACGGGGTAGAGGCTGTTGACTTTTCCCACCTTGACCTTGACGGCAAAAAGCTCTCCCTCATCCTTCACATCTTCCACATAGCCCCACAGATAGTCCATCCCCAAGCTGAGGGCGTGCTCCCTTCCCTGTCGCAACAGCTCCCGCCCTGGCGTGGTCGGAGGTAGGCCGAGATAATTGCGCAAATCCTGCATCCAAAAAGAGCGGCCTCTGCCTTTTTCTACGACCAGGCAGCTCAAGCCGTAGCGAGCCAGATAGATCGCCGCCGACAACCCCCCTGCGCCGCCGCCGGCGACAATGACATCGTAGATTTTGTTCAAGCCAACTTCTAGGTTCTTGCTGTTCAGCTTCATAGACGGCATCCTCTCGTAAGCTTTCTACTGGGTAACCTTCAAGTCGTCGGTCGCGGATCCAAAAACCTTAAGAAAATCCATATGTCCCGAAGGTCTGCTTATCCTGTTCATGCATCATGTCTCTATTAAGGCGTGTCGAGGTGAAGGGATCAGTTCCAACAACCGTCTAGAATAGGGGCTGAACTCTCTGTCAGGAGAAGAACCTTATGCCAGGCATCTTAGCGGCCATTGCCCTCATCTTCATTGGCTACCTGTTCAACTCGGTCAAGATCATCAGCCAGGGGTATGAGGCACTGGTAGAGCGTTTGGGCCGGTTTCACCGCAAGCTAACCCCAGGGCTGCACGTTATTCTCCCCCCCCTCGACAGAATTGTTTTCCAGGAAACCATTCGCGAGAAGGTACTGGACGTGCCACCGCAGCAGTGCATCACCAGCGACAACGTTTCGCTGATGGCCGATGCAGTGGTTTATTGGCGCATCACTGATATGATCAAGGCCCGCTATGCAGTGGAGGATGTGCAACGGGCTTTGATTAATCTGGTGCTGACGGCCTTGCGCGCCGAAATTGGCCGCATGGACTTGGATCAAACCTTTTCCTCCCGTGCCGAGATCAACGCCCGCCTTTTGACAGAACTGGACGAGGCCACCGATCCCTGGGGGATCAAGATCACCCGCGTAGAAGTCAGGGATATCCAGCCCTCTAAGACGGTGCAAGACTCGATGGAAAAGCAAATGGCTGCCGAACGGGAAAAGCGGGCCGCCATCCTCAAGTCGGAAGGGGAACAGCAGGCCAGCATCAATCAGGCGGCAGGGGCTGCTAAGGCACAGTTGTTGCGAGCAGAGGCCGAGAAGCGGGAGCGGCTGCTGCTGGCCGAGGGTACGGCTGAGGCCATCAAAACCATTGCCGCCACTCTGCAGGAGAACCCGGAGGCAGTCAATGCGCTGCAATACCTGATGGCGCAAAACTACATCGATATGGGTTTCAAGGTGGGCAGCAGTCCCAGCTCGAAGGTGATCTTTATGGATCCCAACTCCATCCCCGGCACCCTGCAAGGATTGGTCTCCATGGTGGACGTTGCCAAAAGCGGACAGGG
>NZ_JANSJI010000057.1:0-2895 GCF_047462475.1 Synechococcus sp. H55.11 | reverse complement strand
CAACCGTTGCGCACCTCCGCTGCTTTCCCAACTGAGGTGGATCTTCCTCGGCTCGACTAAACCATGATGGCTTCAGCCCAGGAAGGAGCTCCTGCTTGGCTGCTGGTGGGGCAGGTGGTGGCGGCCCACGGCCTGCGGGGCTGGCTGCGGGTCAAGTGCTGGTCAGATTTCCCGGAGCGACTCACCCAGCCGGGGCCCCGTTGGCTGCAGCGGGATGCGGATCCGGAGCCCCTACTACATCCTTTGATCGAGGGGCAATTTTTCCCGGCTAAGGGCCTTTACTTGGTGCGACTGGAAGGGATCCCCGATCGAACGGCGGCAGAGGTTTGGGTGGGAGCCAAGGTGCTGGTGCCGGCTTCCCACCGCTTGCCCCTCCAGCCGGAGGAGTACCACTACCGCGATCTCATCGGCTTGGCCGTCTATCACCAAGGAGAGCTGCTGGGACAGGTTTCGGGGATTTTGGCCGCCGGCCAGGATGTGCTGGAGATAACAACCCCTGACCGCCGACAGGTGTTGATCCCTTTTGTAAAAGCCCTGGTGCCCGTTGTGGATTTGGAAAAAGGCACGCTTCAGGTACAGCCGCCGCCGGGGTTGGTGGAGAGCTTTCTTGGTTAGGGTCTGGAGAGATAGACTGATTTCTCTACCTGCATCCCCTCCTGAACTCGGCCCCCAGAAGCGTCTGTGTGGCTATTCTAGCCTTTTGTGCTACCATAGGGGCAGTTTTTTGGGATACTAGACTCACTCCTGGCCTTTAAGGTCAATTTTCTGGGTTTCTGTGGATCTTGGCTGGGGGTCTTCTTCAGGATTGGAGTTGCGAATGACGGAAAACTACGGTGCAGAGCAGATCCAAGTTTTGGAAGGCTTGGAGGCTGTGCGCAAGCGGCCTGGCATGTACATTGGTTCCACCGGGCCCAAGGGGTTGCACCATTTGGTGTACGAGGTGGTGGACAACTCCGTCGATGAGGCTTTGGCCGGCTATTGCGACGATATTCAGATTACCCTCTACCCCGATGGCTCGGTGTCTGTTTTGGACAATGGCCGCGGCATTCCGGTGGATATTCATCCCAAAACCGGGCAGTCGGCCCTGGTGACGGTGCTGACGGTGTTGCACGCGGGGGGCAAGTTCGGCGGCGGCGGTTATAAGGTCTCCGGCGGGCTGCACGGGGTAGGGGTGTCGGTGGTAAATGCCCTCTCCGAATGGGTGGAGGTGACGGTTTGGCGGGAGGGCAAGGTTCACTTTCAGCGGTTTGAGCGCGGGGCGGTGGTGGGACCCTTGCAATCCGAGCCGCAACCCCAGGGATCCAACCGGCGAGGTACAGAGGTGCGCTTCAAGCCGGATGGGCTGATCTTTCCCGAGCGAGAGTTCGACTATGCTCTGTTGGCGGCCCGCTTTCGCGAGTTGGCCTACCTCAACGCTGGCCTGAAAATTACCTTCACCGACCTGCGGCGGGATCCACCGCACCGCGAAACCTATCAGTATGCGGGCGGCATCAAGGAATATGTAGCCTTCATCAACCACGAAAAAACCCCCATTCACTCCGACATCATCTACATACGGGGGGAGCGGGATGGCGTCGAGGTGGAAGTGGCGCTGCAGTGGTGCTCGGATGTCTATACCGACACGTTGATCGGCTTTGCCAACAACATCCGCACCACCGAGGGGGGCACCCACTTGGAGGGCCTGAAAGCCTCTCTTACCCTCACCATCAACAGCCAAGCCCGCAAGCTCAACAAACTCAAAGATTCTGACAGCAACCTGGCCGGAGAAAACGTGCGGGAGGGGCTGACGGCTATCGTCTCGGTCAAAGTACCCAACCCCGAGTTTGAGGGGCAGACCAAAACCAAGTTGGGCAACACGGAGGTGCGGGGCATTGTCCAGACCCTCGTCTCCGAGGCGCTGGCGGAGTATCTGGAGTTCAACCCCAACGTGGCCAGGGGGATCGTCGATAAAGCCATCCAGTCCTTCAACGCTGCCGAAGCAGCCCGGCGGGCCAGGGAATTGGTGCGGCGCAAATCCGCCCTGGAATCTTCCACGCTGCCGGGGAAGTTGGCCGATTGCAGTTGCCGTGACCCGGCCGAATCCGAGGTGTATTTGGTGGAAGGCGACTCGGCGGGGGGCAGCGCCAAACAAGGTCGGGATCGGCAGTTTCAGGCGGTACTGCCTTTGCGCGGCAAGATCCTCAACATCGAAAAGGCAGATCCCGCCAAGATCTACAAAAATGCCGAGATTCAGGCGATGATCACGGCGCTGGGGTTGGGGGTTAAAGGCGATGAATTTGATCCCAGCCAACTGCGCTACCACCGCATCATCCTCATGACCGATGCCGACGTGGACGGCAGCCACATTCGCACCCTGTTGTTGACCTTTTTCTACCGCTATCAAAAGGCCCTTCTGGAACAGGGCTATGTCTATATCGCCTGTCCGCCGCTCTACAAAATCGAGTGGGGCCGCAATAATGTTCGCTATTGCTACAGCGACGCCGAGAAGGATCAGATCGTGCGGGGATTGCCGGCCAACGCCAAGTACACTATCCAACGGTTCAAGGGTCTGGGGGAAATGATGCCCGAACAACTTTGGGAGACCACCATGAACCCGGCAACGCGCACCCTCAAACAGATCACCATTGAAGATGCGGTGGAGGCGGATCGCATTTTCACCATCTTGATGGGAGATGCTGTCGGCCCCCGACGGGAGTTTATTGAGGCTCACAGTGCCCATCTGGATCTGGCGGCTCTGGATATCTAGCCGATGGCGGGAAGCTTTGCCCTCTGGAGGAGGGTCGCTCTCCACTGTCGGCAGTTACAGTCGTTTCCAACAGGATTAAGACACTTTGCCGCCGGCCCAAGCGCTCCGCGCCGCTCACGCGACCACCCCCGACCCCTCTCCCTGAGGGA
>NZ_JANSJI010000056.1:25013-35385 GCF_047462475.1 Synechococcus sp. H55.11 | reverse complement strand
AATGCTTCTATCTCCCGGAATTTTCTATCGAAGAGCTCTCCAGGGATCCCTGTGCCTAGTTCTTCGGCAAATTTCGCTGACCTTACCCAACCATGCTGCCTGTGCGCCCCCGCGAAACCGTTTCCATGTTCACCCGCGACGGGATCCAACTGGATGCGGATGTCTATCGCCCAGAAGGCGGGGGGAGCTACCCGGTCTTGCTGATGCGGCAGCCCTACGGGCGGGCCATTGCCTCGACGGTGGTGTACGCCCATCCGCGCTGGTATGCGGCCCATGGCTATATCGTTGTCATCCAGGATGTGCGGGGGCGGGGCACCTCCAAGGGCTCCTTCTACCCCTTCCGCCACGAAGCTGAAGATGGGTTTGACGCGGTCAACTGGGCGGCTGCTTTGCCAGGGAGCAACGGTGTGGTGGGCATGTACGGCTTTTCTTACCAGGGCATGACCCAACTCTATGCCGCCTCCAGCCGTCCCAGCGCCTTGAAGGCCATCTGCCCGGCGATGCTGCCCTACGATCTCTACGCCGATGCCGCCTACCCGGGGGGAGCCTTTGCCTTCTCCAACAACCTCAGTTGGGCGCTGCAACTGGAAGCTGAGGGAGCCCGCCGGCGGGGAGAGGCCAACGCTTACCAGGCCCTCTTCAAAGCCTCCCGCAACTTGCCCCTCTACGATCCCATCCCCCTCAAGCCGGGCGTGCTGCAGCAATACGCGCCCCAGTCCTACTACTTCGACTGGCTGGAGCACAGCGAACCCGACGACTACTGGCGCCAGCTCTCCCCTCGGCTAGAGGTGGTGGATCTGCCGATGTTGCACATTGGCGGCTGGTTTGACAGCTATCTGAGTGGCAGCCTGCGCCTCTACAGGGAGATGAGTGCCCGCAGCCAAAACCCGCAACACCTGATCATCGGCCCTTGGGCCCACCTGCCGTGGGGGCGCAGGGTGGGGGCGCTGGACTTTGGCCCCGAGGCCGTCAGCCCCATCGATCGGCTGCAGGTGCGCTGGTTTGACCAGTTCCTCAAAGGCAAGGACACCGGGATCCTCCAGGAGCTGCCGGTGCGCCTATTCGAGATGGGATCCAACCGCTGGCGCAGCTTAGAGGCCTGGCCCACCCCGGAGCCAAAAGCTTTTTACCTGCACAGCACCGGCCTGGCTGCCCTCTCCGAACTTGAGGGATCCCTCCGCCCGGAACCCCCACTGAGGCAACAGTCGGATACTTTTGTTCACGATCCCTGGCGACCGGTGCCGGCTTTGGGGGGTCACCTGGTTTATCCTGCCGGGCCGCAAGAGCGCTCTGCCCTCGACTGCCGCACCGATGTTCTCACCTACACCACTCCCCCTCTGGAAACCGACCTCCTCCTGGCGGGGGATATCACGGCAGAGCTCTACGTCGAAGCCGACAGCCCCAGCTTGGATCTCTGCGCCGTGCTCTCCGTGGTCAGGCCGGACGGCCAGGTGTACAACTTTTCCCAGGGCTACCGCCGTCTGCGGGATCCCCAGCCCAATGCCCCCATCTCAATCCCCTGTCAGCCCGCCTGCATCCGCATTCCCCGCGGCCACGCCCTGCGTCTCAGCCTCAGTGCGGCCTGTTTCCCGGCCTATTCCGTCAATACAGGTACGGGGATGCGAGAGGAGCGGCTCATTGAGGCTCGCATTCTCACCCTTGCTCTTCACAGCGGCGGCGACACCCCCTCACGGCTGCACCTTCCCATTGTCGAGGGGAGTTGGGGGGAGTAAAAGCTTAAGACCCTACAGCTTCCCATCCCTTCGCAACTCCTGATCACAAACAGATATCAAAAGTTAGGATAGAAACAAGCAGGGCAAGGGAACACCATGTTGCAAGACCCGAAGTTGATCCGGCATTATCAGGCTTTGACCGACGCGCTGGTGGACAGTTGGCATCGCGGCTATCGGCGCACCGATGAACTGCGCCTGCTGGTGGATGGCTACCTGCTGGCCCTGCGAACTGGCAAGCAATTGCAGCCTTTTGAGATCTACCGCCTTGAAGACGAGGTCAACCGCTTCCTTTACGACCCGTCCAACTTCATGGAGCCGGAACTGGAGCGAGAGACGGAGCCGATGCGGGGTTATTGATACTGCATAGAGAGGGGCCGGGGGCGAGGGATCGAACGCCGCCAGGTGCCTGATAGGCTGGGAAAGATTCGGTTCCTCATTCCAATCTATGGCGGTTTGGGATACGCTGGCAACTTCCCGGCGCCTGGCTCTGCTGGGATCCGGCCTGGGCTTGGGCATAGCCCTGACCCTCTGGTACGGGGTGTTTGGCTACCACGTGCTGCAGATGGGTATCTGGCTGCTAAGCATCCTGCTGGTGGGGCTGTATGTGGCCCAGTTTCCTCCGGCTCAGCTCCCTTGGGATCCGACGCGGCTGCGCTGGCGTCAGGAGCTGCTGCACCTGGGGCTGCTGGCGCTGGTCTTCGCCCCCATCTACCTCTACGACCTGGCCAACATCCCTTTTCAAATCAACACCGACGAGATTGTCATCACCTCCATGGCGCGGCGGGCCTCAGGGGTGCGCTACCCCGATATCTTTGGGCTGATGCCGGAGTATTTCTATTTTCCCCGCTTTATGTTCAGCCTCTTCGGCGGCCTGACGCGGCTGATGGGGGGAGTCACGCTGGTGAATGTGCGCACCGTGCATGCCGCCTTCGGGGTGATCACCACCCTGGTGGCCTACGGGTTTTTTCGCGCCTTCTGGGGATCCCGGCTGGCCTTGGCGGGGGCGATCCTCTTGGGATCCAACCACGCTCTGCTGGGCATCAGCCGCATGGCGATGCGAGAGAATCTGATTGTGCTGGTGGAGTGTGCAGCTCTAGCCTTGATCTTAAAGGGCGTGCGGGAAAAAAATCCCCTGCTTTTGTATTTGGGGGGAGGGGCAGCGGCCTTCTCCCTCTACGGCTATCTGCCGGGGCGGGTGGTCATCCTGCTGGGGTTGCTGTTTGGCGGCCTCTACCTGCTCCTGGGCCGGGAGGATCTGCAGGAGGGGAATAAGCAGGTCAACCCCGTTTGGGCCCTGGCCAAGCTGACGCTGCCGGCGGCGCTGGGTTTTTTTCTGGTGGCCGCACCTATCTTGGTGGCCACGGCTACTTCTCCGCCGGCCAGCACCGAGTATGCCCGCCAGCAATTTCTCTTTTTCCCGGAAGGGCGGGCGCTGCAGCAGATGTGGGTCAATGCGGCTACACCAGCCGAGGCGGTGTGGCGCAACATCCGCAACGGCCTGAGCATGTTTAACGACCCCGGCCAGCACGACCGGGGCTATATCTACCCCAACTATGGCCATGCCTTTGTGGATCCGCTGACGGGGGTTTTGCTCTGGCTGGGCTTGGGATCCGGCCTCTACCGCCTCTGGAAGGGGCGCAGCCAACCCCACGACTGGCTTTGTATGGGCAGTTTCCTATTTCTCTATCTGCTGTTTAGCTTGGCCATCACCAAAGCCCCCAACTATACCCGCCTGCTGGTGATCCTGCCCTTTGTAGCCTACCTAACCCTGGAAGGGATCCAGGCGCTGGTAGCTCTCCTGGGACGTTGGGGATCCTCAGGGAGGAAGTGGCTGCCGGCAGTGGCGATGGCGGGGGCGATCCTGGTGATCGGGGGATGGAACTTGGCGATTTTTGGGGATTTTGTTCACAAGGGCTGGATCCAGGGCAACGATGTGGGAGCTACCGGGCGCTACGTGGCGGCCCGACAAGGGGATCCCGACCACCGCTTTTACCTGGCAGCCAGCGCCGCCTACCCCTATTTCAGTTGGGGAGAGCCTATCTATTGGCAGAGTTGGATCCAATTTTTTGCCGGGCCGGGACAGCAGGTGCAGGTCTTTTCCCCTGAGGCCTTGCCCACCCAAGACCTACAGCCGCCGTTTACCCTGTTCCTGAACCAGGGGGTATGGGATCAGCAAGGGGCAGCGCTGCAGCGGCGCTTTCCTCAAGGCCGGTTGCATCGGATCCCTGCCGAGCGGGGGCTGTGGGCGTTTGAAGTGGTGGATGCTTGAAGCGCTGGGCCAGCCGACCAAACTCTGGGTTGAGCTGGCCTTAGCAAATCGGCAGGAAGCCCCGCGCTCTTCCGAACAGTATGTGCTGTGGTGGGACCAGTAACCCTAAGGCGATGAGGCTGGGAGAATCCTTGCCCTTTGGGGCTGTCAAGAGGCGTGCCCAAGCTTGATAACCAGGTGGCGGTTCTTGTCCACCGCGATCCAGCCTTGCTGGCGGAAACGGTTCAAAAGACGGGTGATGGTGACGCGGGTGGTGCCGATGGCATTGGCCAAGTCTTGGTGGGTAAGGCGCACCTGCAGGCGCACCCCCGTCGCCACCGGGGATCCCAACTCCACCGCCAATAGGGAGAGCAACTGGCGCAGCCGCTCTTCCACCCGCCGCCGCCCGGCTAGGGCCAGCAGCGCTTCGGTTTGGCGCAGCCGCCGCACCACCTGCTTGAGCAGCCCTTGGCTCAGGGTTGCTGAGGCTTCCACCTCGGCTGCCGACAGCCGCAACACGTCAACCGCCGTCAATGCCTTGGCCTGGTAGGGATCCAACATCGTCAGCGGGGATCCCAGCGGCATGGAGGGGCCGGCAAATCCCAACAGCGCCTCGCCGCCATTGGGATAGAGAGTCGTCAACTGTACCACGCCCCGACAGACGATCACCCATTCATCCGCAAACAAAGGGATAACCTGTCCAGGACTGTAGGGAGATAAGCTGCGGCCTCGGTAGAGATCTTCTAGTAGTTGACGCTCCCGTGTAGGCAGGCCGGCAGCAAAATGGCCGGGCATCGTTTCAGGCATAAACTGGCTCCGCTAGAGCAAACTGAGCACACTGGTCGTTGGGCTTTCTCCTGCGAACCCACAGCAGCGGGGTTGGCCATCAGTGCTGAGTTCACGGCAAGAGACAGGTGTTCCCGACAACACCATACCGCTTGCCTTCCCGACTGAAGTAAAGGCAAGGTTATGCCTAGGTTAAGTCTCGCTCACTATGCCGTTACAGGGGGGGGACATCGTCCCGCTTCGCGAACGGTCTTGGGCTGCGCAGGGATCCCCCGACCGAAGTCGGCGGGAGTGTCGATGTGATCCAGTAGGATCTAAGGATGTCCAGCTCAAGCCTCTAGGAGATCTGCCGTGACGCTGATGGTTCGCGTGATCACCCCCGACCGCATCGTTTGGGATGCCCCCGCTGAGGAAGTGATCCTCCCTGCCACCTCAGGTCAATTGGGCATCCTCACCAACCATGCTCCTCTCTTAACTGCTATCGGCAATGGAGTCATGCGGGTCAAGGCCGGTGGCAAGTGGTCGGCCATTGCCGTGATGGGCGGATTTGCGGAAGTGGAAAATAACGAGGTAACCGTTCTGGTTAACCGCGCCGAGCGGGGAGAAAAAGTGGACAAGGCCGCAGCTCAGGCCCTCTTGGACGAAGCGAGCCAAGTTTTGAATACCAGCAGCGACAAGCAGGAGCGTTTGCAGGCCAAGTTGGATCAGCAGCGGGCCAGAGCCTTGATCCAAGCCGCCGAGATGGGCAGCAAAAGCTGAGGTATTCCCGCCTCTCTCAGCAGGAGCCAATTTGGTCTCGGCAGGGGATCCGGCTACGGGGCTGGCTTTGTTAAGCTGAAGCTTCTGGGGAGCTGGTGGTGCTATGTTCAGTCCTGCAATTGCCGTTCGCGTCAGCGGGACGGAGTCCTTTAGCACGTCGGCCAGCTTGAAGATTGGCCAGGTGGCAGCAGCGGCGGGGTTGCCGGTGCGCACGGTGCGCTACTACGAGTCGCTGGGCCTGCTGCGGCCAACGGTGCAGCGGTCGGAGTCCAGCTATCGCCTCTTCCATCCGGCAGTGCTGGGGCGGCTGGCCTTCATCCGCCGCTGCCAGAGCCTAGGGCTAAGCCTGGAAGAAATTGGCCAGATCCTGCAGCTCCACGACCAGGGGGAACAGCCCTGCCCGGAGATCCGCCAACACCTGCAGGAGAAGCTGCGTCAGATCGAAGAGCGGATAGCGGAGTTGCAAACTCTGAAAGGCCAAATTGAAAGCCTCCTCTCCGATTGGCGGATCCCAGCGGGATCGACGGCTGAGGATGACGTGATCTGCCCGATTTTACAAAAGCCAGAGGCCGGCCCTGACAAGGTCGGCAGCCACTACTCGACGGTTACCGACTTGGCCAGGTTGCGGGGTTGATCCACATCGGCCCCGCGGCGCAGCGCCATGGCGTAGGCAAACAACTGCAGGGGGATGACATTTAAAACTGCCGACAACAGGGGTGTGGTGCTGGGCACCTCGATGACGTGGTCGGCCTTCTCCCTCACCTGGCTATCTTCTGGGTTGATCAGGGCAATCACCCGCCCTCCCCGCGCCTGTACCTGTTCGATGTTGGAGAGCATCTTCTCGTAGACGGGATCGCGGGTGGCAATACACACCACCGGCATGCGCTCGTCGATGAGGGCGATGGGGCCGTGCTTCATCTCCCCTGCCGGGTAGCCCTCCGCGTGGATGTAGCTGACCTCTTTCATTTTCAGGGCCCCCTCCAGGGCTATGGGGGCGTTGACCCAGCGGCCCAGGTAGAGCATGTCGGCAACGTGGTGGTACTGTTCCGCCAACTGGTCGTAGAGGGCGGCATCTTTCAGGAGCAGGCTGATCTTGCCCGGCAGCTCGATCAAAGCTTGCAGGTGGGATCGGATCTGGGCCGGGTTGAGGATCCCTTTGGCCTGGGCCAGTTGCAGGGCCAGCAGGTATCCCGCCACCAGCATGCCGGTAAATACCTTGGTGGAGGCGACGGCGATCTCCGGCCCGGCGTGAATGTAGAGAACTCCGGCATCCGCCAGGCGCGTGGCCTGGGATCCGATGGCGTTGACGATGGCCAGGGTGGGGATCCCTTGGGCGCGGGCCTCGCTCATGGCCGCCAGCGTATCGACGGTCTCGCCCGACTGGGTGAGGGCCACAAGCAGGCTGTGGGGGCGCAGCACCGGCTGGCGGTAGCGAAACTCGGAAGCATAGTCCACCTGCACCGGGATGCGGGCCAGGCTCTCGATAAAGTACTTGAGCACCAGACAGGCGTGCCAGGCGGTGCCGCAGGCCACGGCATGAATCTGCTCCGTCTGGGCCAGTTGCGCCTCTGTTAGCGCCAGCTCCTCTAGAGTCACCCGCCCCTCTTCCAGATCCACCCGCCCCCGCAGCGTATCGGTGGTGGTGCGCGGCTGCTCATAGATCTCCTTTTGCATGAAGTGCTTGTAGCCGCCCTTGGCCGCCGAGACGGGATCCCAGGCCACCGTGAGGGGGGTTTTGCGCAGCTCCTCGCCGCTGATGCGCAGGTAGCGCACGCTGGAGTCGGTGAGGATGGCCATCTCCCCATCTTCCAGAAACACCACCCTGCGGGTGTGGCGGACAATGGCGGGCAGATCCGAGGCAACGAAGTTCTCCCCCTCCCCTTCGCCGACGACCACAGCGCCGGCGTTGCCCAGGCGGGCGGCAATCAACCGATCCGGCGCCTCCCGATCCAAAGCCACCACGGCATTTCCCCCCCGCAGTTGCCCCATGACTTTGCCAAAGGCCGTCTCGAAGCAGCCCAGCTCCTCGGTGTAGAGGCCCAGCAGTTGGGCGATCACCTCGGTATCGGTTTGGGAGCGAAAGCCAACCCCTCGCCGCAGCAGCTCTTCCTTCAGCTCCAGGTAGTTCTCCACAATGCCGTTTTGGATGACCACGATGCGCCCGCGCGCGTCGCAGTGGGGGTGAGCATTTTCTTCGCTAACACCGCCGTGGGTGGCCCAGCGGGTGTGGCCAATCCCCACCTTGGCCGTGGGCATGTTGGCGGTAAGCTTCACCAGCAGGTTGTGCAGCTTGCCGGTGGCCCGCACGATCCTCAAGCCCTCTTCTGGATCCACCGTGGCAATGCCGGCGGAATCATAGCCCCGATATTCCAAAGTGCGCAGGCCCTCCAAGAGGATAGGAGCCGCCCACTGAAAGCCCACATAGCCGACAATGCCGCACATTCCTCACACCTCAACCTCAGCCACGCCAGCGGTGCAAAGCACCCTATCCGCAAAGCCTACCCCAGCTTCCGGATCCCTTCAATGGCTTTTGCCGCCGCTGCGGGAGCAGACCTCGGCAGGGATCCTGGCTTCCTCCTAGGGAACGGGCTGCTGCTCCTCAAGGGCCAGGGCAAAAGAAACGGGCGCAAAACGGAAGCGATACTCTTGGGCTGCAGCAGGCTGGATCCCGTCTTCTGTTCGCGTAAGCGGGCCGGAGGCCTTAGGGGCGCTGGAGACCAAGTTGCTCAGCCCCAGCACCAGCTCTCGCAGGCCGCGGCGAAACTGGGGATCCCCCGTCAGCTCGTCGATATCGGCGGTGATCTTTTGCGCATTCTGGAAGGTGATGCGGGCCGAGTCCAGGGTTTGGCGCAAGGTCGCCAGGGTGCCCGGATCGTTGAGGTTGGCGGCAAGCTGCCGCAGATCTTCGGTAGCTTGAGACACGTTCTCCGCCGCCGCTCGCACCTCGGCCAGGATCTGGCGCACATCCGCCTGCAGTTGCGGATCCGTCAGCAGCGGGCGAACCGCGCTCGACATGGCTTGCAGATCGGCGCTCACCTGCTGGATATTTTCCAGGGCGGCACGGAGAGAGGTGCGGTTCTGTTCCACCAGAAGGGTGAACTGATCGGCAGCCGCTTGAAAACTGCGGGCCGTTCCTCTCACAGCCCCAGCCGCGTCTTGGATAGCCGTGGCAGCCGAGGTAAATTGCGACAAGTCCAGATCTTCCGTGCGCAGGGCAGCTACTTGCTCTTTTACAGTTTCTGAGAGATCGGCCACGCTGTTGGCGACGCGGGTGATCCCTTCTAGGGTGGCGTTGAGGGTAGCGAAGAACTCGTCGTTGTTGATGCGCGTCACCAGCCGATCCACCTGAACCAGCAACTGGCCGAAGTCCACGCCCGGCGTGCCCTCCACCCTATCCCCAGCGCAGATGATCTGGCTGCGGTCGCAATCGGGCGCCAAGGGAGATCCTGTTAGCTGCACAGCCGTCTGGGGCAGGATATCCATCACCGTCTCCCCCACCAACCCCGTCTGGGTGGTTACAAACAGGGCGTCGCGGGGGATGGCCAAGGGCTGGTCGATGGCCACCTGCACCTCCACTTGGGCCGCCTGGGGCAAAATCCGCTCCACCCGCCCCACGGCTACCCCCCGCAGCCGCACGCTGGAGCCTTCCGCCAAGCCGGATACGTTGGGATAGGTGACGGTAAACTGGAAGCCGCGGCTGCCGAAGCGCAAGTTGTAGATCCACAAAAACAGCCCGGCAAAGCCCAGCACCCCTGCCAGGATCAACAGGCCCACCGCCCCTTCTCGGATTGCTCGCGAACGCATCACACCTGCCCTGCCACTTGAATCGGCCCTTCTACGCTACCGCTGAAAAATTGCCGCACAAAGGGGTTATCGCACGTTTCGATCTGCTGCACCGATCCCTCCCACTGCACCCGCCCCTGGGCCAAGAGCACGATGCGCTCGGTGGCGCGGTAGATGGTGCTGTGCTGGTGGGTCACCACAATGTAGCTCTCGCAAGCTTTTTTCACCTGCTGCAGATCCCGGATGAGGTCTTCAATCACTGTGGAAGCAATGGGATCCAGGCCCGCCGTGGGCTCGTCGTAGAGCAGCAGTTGCGGCTCGTCCTGGGGCAGAGAAGGATCCTCCATAATAGCGCGGGCGAAGCTGGCCCGTTTGCGCATCCCCCCCGAGAGCTCCTCCGGCAGGCTGTTCTCCTTACCCGCCAGCCCCACTGCTTCCAGCTTGGCTGCCACCAGCTCCCGAATGCGTGCCCGCGGCAGCCGCGAGTGCTCGTAGAGCAAAAACCCGACGTTTTCCTCCACCGTCAGCGAGTCGAAGAGGGCCGCCTGCTGGAATACCATGCCTACCCGCAAGGGGGGAGTGCAGTGGCCGGCCTGAATCTCCGGCAGGGGGATGCCGCACCAGAGCACTTCGCCAGCGTCGGGCTCTGTCAGGCCAGCGATGATGCGCAACAGAGTTGATTTGCCAGTGCCGGAAGGCCCCACTAGCCCCAGAGCGTCGCCCCGATGTACCTTTAGATCGACTTGGTCAAGCACCAGCGTGGTTCCAAAGCGCTTGGAGACCTGCCGTAGCTCCACCAAGGGTACGGGATCTCCCTTCCCCGCTCCAGACTGGGGTTGGGGACTCTCCGCCGGCGGCTGCTGTTGGCCGTTCATGCTGGTGCCAATGTCCTTTCTGAAGTACTTCGCCCAACACTTCCAGCAGAGCTGCAAGATCAGGGTGCCTCCCTCCCGTGGCTTGCGTTCCATTGCTAGTTTAAGAGCCGTCGCACTACGCGAACAACTTGCTGCTGTTGCCTCCAGCAGCCAAGGCTACGGAGCACCTGCCAGCCTTCGTCTCTTAG
>NZ_JANSJI010000056.1:10297-24913 GCF_047462475.1 Synechococcus sp. H55.11 | reverse complement strand
GCTGTTGCCTCCAGCAGCCAAGGCTACGGAGCACCTGCCAGCCTTCGTCTCTTAGGCTTAGATCCTCCTTCTCCACCAGACCTCCCAGGCCCAGGGATCCGGAACAAGCTGTCCGTGAGGCCCCTTAGTCCGGCTGTAGCTCGGGAGCAGGCTCGGCCTCAGGCAGGGGGGCTAGGCTGGCAGGGATCCCTTCGGTCGGGTGCAACTCTCTGAGATCGGCCAGGGTCGGCTGCGGCTGTTCATCGGCTGCCGCGCAGGAGCTTGTACGCTGCGAAAAGCCCCAGACAAACAAAGGCAGCACAGCCACCACCATCCCCCATTCCGGGAGCTCAACTTGGGGGAAAAACACCTCCAGCAGCATGAGGCTTCCCACCAGGGCGATGATGGCAAAGGCAGCATCTTCTAGGCGGGAAAACTCATCCAGCCAGCGCAAAAACAAAGAGGCCATGTAGCGCATCAAGGTGATGCCGAGAATGCCGCCGAGGATGATCACCCAAGCCTTGCGGGAGACGCCCACCGAAGCGGCGATGCTGTCGAAAGAAAAGACTAGATCCGTTAGCTCTACCATCACCAGGGTTTGCCAAAAATTAGCCTGGCGGGTGATGTCTTGCTCGGATCCTTCTTCTTCCCCGCAAAAATGCTGCCAGGCCAGCCAGAGCAGGTAACAGGCCCCGAGAAACTGAGCGGGCGGATACTCCACCAGCCAAACCGCTGCAAACACAATGGCGATGCGAAAACTGTAGGCACCGATAATGCCCCAGCGCAAAGCGCGATTTTGTTGCTGAGGAGTGGGCAAATGCTTGACCAAAGCCGCCAGGGCAACGGCGTTATCGGCGGAGAGGGCCGCTTCCAAAAACACCAGAGCCACCACCAAAAAGAGATCTGTCCAAGTGAAGGACTGAATTATCCCTTGAACAAAAGCCACAGTGGTATCTATTGCCTCAATTGACATAGCAGCAAGCTTCATGTAACCCGGTAAAAAATCGTTCGTTCAGTGCAGCTAACCCCAGACCGCTATCCCAGATCTATCGACAACCCCTTCCAGGAGATTTTTAGGGTCGTTGTCGTTGAGGAAGCGCCCCAAAGACACCTGACAAAAGATACCTGGAGAAGGGATCCATCCCTCAATTCTTGGCAACAGCCTCCCAGCGGAGAAATCCAAAACCCCAGCATGGTCCGAGTATAGCTTGTCCGGCTCAGGATCGTTTTACATTTCTTAACCTTCTCTCTCCTCAGGGGGGGCAGGCGAAGGCAATCGCGCCGCCAGCCGTTGTCCACAGCGTAGGATCTGGCCTGCCAAAATGGCCGCCCCAAAGCCGTTGTCGATGTTCACCACTCCCACCCCCGCTGCACAAGAGTTAAGCATGGTCAGCAGGGCGGCCAAGCCCTGAAAACTGGCCCCGTAGCCGATGCTGGTGGGCACGGCGATTACCGGACAGTCCGCCAGGCCGGCTACCACGCTGGCCAAGGCCCCTTCCATGCCCGCCACCACGATCAGCACATCGGCTTCCAGGGCGGCGCGGTGGTGCAACAGGCGATGGATCCCGGCCACCCCCACATCCCAGAGGCGCTTGACCGCAAACCCGCAAAGCTCGGCGGTGAGAGCGGCCTCTTCGGCCACCGGCACATCGGCGGTGCCGGCGGAGATCACGCTAATCTGGCCGGGACGGCGGATGGTCTGCTGGGCCGGGATCCAGCACAGGCGGGCCACTGGAGAATACTGCGCCTGGGGCAAGCGGCAGCGGATCTGGGCATAGACCGAGGGATCGACGCGGGTGGCCAAAGCCAGGGATCCCTGCTGGTGCAGCCGTTCCAGGATCTGGGCAATTTGCTCAGGGGTTTTGCCCGGCCCCCACACCGCTTCGGGAAAGCCCGTGCGCAAGGGGCGGTGGTGATCCACGCGGGCGAAGTCCCCCACCGTCTCGAAGGGCAAAAAGCGACAGGCTTGCAGGGCTTGTTCGGGAGAGAGCCTCCCTTGAGCCACCGCCTGCAACAGTTCTTTCAAGGTTTGGTCAGAGGAAAGGGGCATAGAAAAAGGATTGGGCAGCTCTACTGGGCCAAAGACCCGCGCGGGAAAAACAACACCGGATGCCAACTTTGCCGCAGGATCTCGCCGGTGAGGCTGCGAACCGACCACTCCCAAAAGCTGCCCACCCGCGGAGAGGCGGTGGCGATGGCAGTTACGTCCTCGGCAGCAGCGGTGGCCAGGATCTCCTGCAGCGGCGATCCCACCCGTACCAGAGCCCGCACCTGCAGCGGCTGCACCTGCTCGCTCAACGGCCCGACTACCTGAGCCAAATCGGCCTCAGCCTTGCGTTTGAGCACCTCCACCGGCGTTCCCTGGTTGCGGCGGGCGCCGGGATCCACCACATAGAGCAGGGTAACCGATTGGCACTGGGAAGTCCCCGGCAGCAGTTGGCCGAGACGGCTGAGCAGTTGCCGGCGCGGCTCCTCAAAGTCAAAAGGCACCAGGAGAGAGCGAAATAGGTGGCGGCTGCGCAGGCGCAGCTCCTCGAGGGTAAAGACGGCCAGCAGTTGCGGGCGCATCACCAGCAGGGGGATGTTCAACCTAGGCAGCAGCTCCACGGTGGTGCTGCCAAACAGTTTTTCCGTGAGCAGGTTGTGGATCCCCATGCCTGTGATCAGCAGGTCGGAGCTGTAAGTTTGGATCCCTTTTAAAATCAGATCCACCGGCTGGCCCACCTGCACCAAAACCTTAGCCTCCAGCCCCTCCGGAATGGTGCCCAAAAGCTGGCGAAACTGGGCTTTCTTGGTTTCTATTTTGGGGGTGGGGTCTTCGGGAAGGCCGATATCGTCATCTTTCCAAATCAGGCTGTGCAAGAAAACAAGGCGTTGAATGCCGTTGCTGTGTAGGGCATCTAAGCACTTGCCAAACCTTTGCAGGCCATCTTTGCAATCGGTTGCAATTAAAACGTTTTTAAACATGAGGGGATAAAAAGGGCAGTGGCCGAGCTCGGCTGAAGCTGTCAGCTATCCTAAGCTAACATTCCTCTGTCCTGCTCTTGGAATTGCCGGAGGAACCAGGCACCAGCGGGTTTGCCTTTAGCGATAGGGATCCGCCAGGTTGCGAAACTGGGTGTACTGGCTTTCAAACAAAAGGCGCACGGTGCCGGTGGGGCCGTTGCGATGTTTGGCGATGATCACCTCGGCAATGCCGCGATCGCTGGTGTTGGGATCGTAGTACTCCGGGCGGTAGATCATCATCACCACATCGGCGTCCTGCTCGATGCTGTTGTGCACCAGCAGGCCGTTGGCCACAAAGTTGTGGTGGCGGGGCATTTCGATGTCGTAAACCGGCTGGGGCTCCCCCGGCTCGCTAATCGACACCACCGGATCCCAGATCAACCCTTCCTGTACCACCACCGCCACCTCCTCTTCCAGTTGCAGCTCGTCGAGGGGTTTCCATCCCTCTGACGTCAAGAAAGGATGGTTGCCGGTGGCGTGAATGGAGAAGTTGAGGCGGGTTTTCAAAAGACAGGTGGGCTGCCGGCCACTGCAAAACACCTTCACCGGCTGTTGGGGCACCAGGCGCCCGCGCCCGTTGAGGCTGAGCAGGCGGGGCAGTTCTGCTGAGGCTGGCAGGGCCGCCAGTTGTTCCAGCCGCCAGAGCTTGCCCCGATCCACGTCCATCACCTGGGTATCCCCCGCCAGGCAGCCGGATTCCCGCAAATCCGCCAGTTGCGGACGCTTATCAGAGCGCGACTCCACTGCCCGGCTGAGCTGAGAGAGCACCAGCACCGGCACCATCAGCTCTTTGGCCAGCGCCTTGAGGCCGCGGGTGATGCGCGACAGCTCCTGTACTCGGTTGTCGGCGGCGGATCCCTGCATCAGTTGCAAGTAGTCGATCAACACCAGCCCCAACGTTCCTCCTTGCTCCGCCTGCAAGCGCCGCGCCTTAGAGCGAATCTCCGTAACGGTGCAATCGGGAGTGTCGTCGATAAACAGGGGCAGTTGCGACAAAAAGCCAATCGCCTGCCCCAGACGCTGCCACTCGTGCTCGCTGATGCGCCCTGCGCGCAGGCGGCTGCTGTCGATGCGGGCCTCGCTGGCCAAAAGCCGCTGCACCAGTTGCTCCCGCGACATCTCTAGACTGAAAATGGCCACCGGCTGCCTGACGTAGGCGGCCACATTTTGGGCAATGTTAAGGGCCAAGCTGGTTTTCCCCATCGAGGGGCGACCGGCCAGGATCACCAGATCCGAGCGTTGCAGGCCCTGGGTCAGGTTGTCGAGGTCGATGAATTTGGTCGGGATCCCAGGGATCTGAGCCCCGCTCTGGAACTTCTCCTCCAGATCCGAGAAGATGTTCACCAAAACCTCAGAAGCAGGGATGAGGCTGCGCTGCACTCGCTCTTGGGTGAGGCCAAACACCTGCTGCTCCGCCTGATCCATCACCTGAGACAGGGGCTGGCTGGTGTCGTAGGCCAGACGAGCCAGGGTGTTGCTCACCTGGATCAACTGGCGGCGCATGTATTTGTCCACCACCAGGCGGGCGTACTGGTCAATGTTGACGCTGCTAACCGTTTGCTCCAGCAGACGACGAATTGCCCCTGTCCCCCCCACCCGCTCCAGAAGGTGGTGATCCGCCAGCCAGGCAGAAACCGTCATCAGATCGGTGGGTTGGCCTTGGCTGTGCAGATGCAGGGCAGCCCGGTAAATCTCCTGGTGGGCCGAGAGGTAAAACATCTCGGGACGCAGGAACTCCACCACCCGCGCCAATGCCTCGGGATCGAGAAGAATAGCCCCCAGGATCTCCTCCTCAGCCTCTATGTTTTGAGGCGGAAGCCGATCCCCACCCGTCAAGTCGTAATCGCTAATCACCACAAGCCAGGATAGAAAAACCAACCCAGCCTCTCGGCCATACGCCTCAGAGCAACGGGCTCAGTGAGCATACCCGCCGGCCACAGAGCCTCTCTCCGCGGATCCCTGCTCTCAGTCAGGCGTGACCTGAATGCGCAGCGTAGCCGTTACTTCGGGGTGTAACTTGACCTGCACGGGGTAAACCCCGGTTTTTCTGATTTCTTCATTAAGCAGGATGTTGCGGCGATCGATATCGAGGCCGCTGGTAGCCAGCACCACCTCGGCAATGTCGCTGGTGGTCACCTGTCCGAAAAGCAGATCGTTTTCGCCTACCTTCTTGCGGATGACAAAGCGACCGATGGTCTCCAAAGCCTTTTTGTAGTTTTCCGCCTGCTGCTTCTCCGCCAATTTGCGGGCAGCTTCCTGCTCCCGGCGCATCTGCTGCTCCTTGAGAAGCCCAGGTGTAAGCCGCACCGCCATCTGCCGCGGGAAAAGGTAGTTGCGGGCATAGCCAGGCTTGACGCTCACCAACTCTCCGGGGCTGCCCAAGCCAGGGATCGCCTGGCGCAGCACAACTTGCACATTGCGTTTAGACATGGAGGAAAGCACTGATTTTCTCGACAGCCTTTCATTCTAAGCATTTGCCAAGCTGATGTCAGCCCAAAGAGCTCGGAAAACTCAGCCGGCCCCAGAGCCCAGCCGTAGGCCCTTGAATCCGGGGGTCTTCACGCCGCGTTTCTTCGATCGATGGTGTTCTCCGCTGCAAGGGATCCCTGGAAAGAGCGACAAGGGGGGCTAGCTGTAGTCAGAAATAACCTGATTTTAACCTCGCGTTAACCAAAAAGGATGAACGTTATATTACATTAACGACAAGAACCAGAGTGGCAAGGATCTTTAACAGGATCCCTTGTTTTTTTGAGATCAGCCCGGCTTGAGCAGGTTCTGAGGTTAGAGCACTCAGAGTTGGATCGAGACACTATCTTCATCTGGGAGATTTCTGTATGTTGATGCTGCGCTCCTTGGGACGTCGTTCTTTCCTGAAGTCTGTCTCTGCCACTGTTGCTGGGTTTGCGGCCAGCCAGGCAAATTGGCAGCGGGTATTTGCTCAGCAGACCGTAACCATCAACGGCGCTGGAGCTACTTTCCCGGCTCCCATCTACCAAACTTGGGCTCAGGAATTTGGCAAGAAAAACCCTAACATCCAAGTCAACTATCAGTCGGTGGGGAGCGGTGCCGGACGGCGGCAATTTGTGGCTCGCACTGTCGATTTCGGCGCCAGCGACAGTGTGCCCCGTCCCGAAGAGATCAGCCAGATCGAGAGTGAAGCCAACCCTCCCAAGGGCATGGTGGCCGTGCCGATGGTGGGGGGGGCAGTGGTGCCAGCTTATAACATCCCCGGCGTGGGCCCCGAAATTCGCCTCTCTCGCCTGGCGCTGGTGAATATCTTCTTGGGCAAAATTAAGAACTGGAACGATCCGCTGCTGGCCGGCCTTAATCCAGGGGTGACTCTCCCGGATTTGCCGATTACCGTTGTGCACCGCTCCGACGGCAGCGGCACCACCGACATCTTTACCACCCACCTCAACGCCATTAGCCCGGAATGGCGGCAAAAAGTGGGTCGTGGCTCTTCCGTGAACTGGCCAACCGGGGTGGGAGCTCGCGGTAACGAAGGCGTTTCCGAGCAGATTAAGCAGATCCCTGGCGCGATCGGCTATGTAGAGTTCGGCTTCGCCAAGCTCAACAACCTGAACATCGCTCGCCTGGAAAACCGGTCGGGCAAGTTCGTCACCCCCAAAGTTGAGACGGAGCAGGCAGCGCTGGCCAAAATCAAGCTCGACGAGCGGCTGTTGGGGGTTGACCCGGATCCCGCCGGGGAAGACTCCTACCCCATTGTGGGCTACACGTGGATCTTGGCCTACAAAGTCTACCCCAAAGCTGAAACCTCCAAAGCTGTCAAGGAGTTTCTCCGCTACGGCCTCACGGAAGGGCAATCCTTCGCGGAGCCGCTGGGCTATGTGCCTTTGCCGGAAGAAACGCGGCAGAAAGCTCTGGCTGCTCTGGAAAACATCACTCCGTAGAAGTTTGTACCCCCCACCCGGCAGATGACTACTACTTTTTCGGAGAGCAGTTCTCTATTTCGGCCCCGGCCCGTCTTCCAGCGCCGGCGCGACTGGTTGTTCATCTGGGCAACGCGGATTGCCGTCTTTTTCTCGGCTTTGCTGCTGTTGTGGATTGCCCTGGAGATTGGGATTCAGTCGCTACCTGCCATTCAGAAGTTCGGGCTGGGCTTTCTCTGGGGCACCACCTGGGATCCTGTTGAGAACAACTACGGCGCTTGGCCCCAGATCTACGGCACCCTGGTGACTTCTCTGATTGCCCTGATCGTGGGCGTTCCTTTTAGCTTCGGCATCTCCATCTTTTTGAGCGAGGACTTTTTGCCCAAGTCTTTGCGCACAGTCTTGATCATCGTGGTGGAGCTGCTGGCAGCCATTCCCAGCGTGGTCTACGGCATTTGGGGGTTGTTTATCTTCATTCCCTTCTTTCGCCCGCTTCAGATGTTCTTGTTCCAGAACTTCAGGTGGTTGCCCATTTTCAGTACGCCACCGGTGGGGCCGGGGATGCTGACGGCAGGGGTTGTCTTGGGGATCATGATCATCCCCATCATCACTGCCATTGCCAGGGAAGTGCTGGTGGCCGTTCCGCCGGAGTTGCGGGCGGCTGCCTATGCGATGGGGGCCACTCGCTGGGAAGCCATCTTTGGTGTTGTGCTGCCGGCGGCCATTGGCGGCATGCTGGGGTCGGTGGTTTTGGGTTTGGGACGTGCCTTGGGGGAGACGATGGCAGTGGCGATGCTAATTGGTAATGCCCGCGGTATTAGCGTCTCGCTCCTGGCTCCTGCCAGCAACATCCCGGCCCTGTTGGCCAACGAGTTCGCAGAAGCAGGCCCTGAGCAGGTGGCAGCGCTCATGTATGTGGCCTTGATTTTGTTGGCCATCACTCTGGTAGTTAACATTGCGGCGGAGCTAATGATACGCCGTGTCAAGTTCGCGTTGACAGCTTCGCGGGAGTAGAGGAACATGACGACGCAAGTTCAGGCGGTAGAGCAAGGCAATTTGTTCAAGCGCAGAGCAAAGTCCTGGCGGCGCGTCTTCTTGGATGTAGGAATGACAGCGCTGACAGTTTTCTCCAGCATCTTTGCCATTTTCGTGCTGGTTCTCATCCTCTACTACGTTTTCACCAGAGGCATCGAGCGCTTGAACTGGCAAGCGCTGACCCAACTTCCCCCTCCTCCCGGCGATCAGGTGGGCGGATTTGGCAACGCGGTGCTGGGGACAATTATTGTGGTGTCGATTGCTATCGCCATCACCTTCCCCATCGGACTGTTTGCTGCCATCTATCTCTCGGAGTTTGGCCAAAACAGCCCCACAGCTTCCTTTCTGCGCTTCATCATCAAGGTGTTGACGGGGGTTCCCTCTATCATTGCCGGGGTGTTTGCCTACGGGGTGCTGGTGCTCTCCACCAAGACCTTCTCTGCCCTTTCCGGCGGGATGGCTCTATCGGTGTTGACTCTGCCCATCATTATCTTGTCTTGTGAAGAGGCGCTGCGCCTGGTGCCGGCAGATACGCGGGCTGCTGCCTATGCGTTGGGAGCTTCGCGGGTACAGACGGTGTTTCGCGTGGTGTTGCCGGCAGCTCTGCCGGTGATCCTGACGGGGGTGACGTTGGCCATTGCCCGCGCTGCGGGTGAGACAGCGCCTCTGATCTTCACTGCTTTGTTTAGCTTCCTCTGGCCCAGCGGTCTGTTAAAGCCAGTAGCCTCACTGGCTGTGTTGATCTACAACTTTGCCCTCGTTCCTTTTGAAAACCAGCAGAAGATCGCCTGGGGAGGGGCTTTGGCTCTGGTGATTTTGGTGTTGATCACCACAGTCAGTTTCCGGCTCATCGTCAGTCGTCGGCAGGAAACCATCACCATCTAATCCCTCTCACCTGTTGCTTTAACCCAATCTAGGCTTTGCAGTGACGTTATCTCCTTCGGTACTCCTATGCGCTCTCCACTCTCTGACAAGTCCGGCTCTCCTGAGAAATCCACCCGTTTGGAGGTTGAACTAGAGACGCGGGATTTGAGCGTCTACTACGGCTCCCACCTAGCGGTTAAGCAGGTTTCCCTGAAGATCCCGAAAAATCACATCACAGCTTTCATTGGCCCCTCAGGCTGCGGCAAGAGCACCATCTTGCGCTGCTTCAACCGCATGAACGATCTCATCCCGGGAGCAAGGGTAGAAGGCTCGGTCATTTTTCACGGAAAAAATATCTACGACCCTGATGTGGATCCCTCTGAGGTGCGCCGGCGGGTTGGCCTGGTGTTTCAGAAGCCCAACCCCTTCCCCAAATCTATCTACGACAATATAGCCTTTGGGCCACGGATCAATGGCTATCAGGGGGATCTGGACGAGCTGGTGGAGCGTGCGTTGCGCCAGGCCGTTCTCTGGGATGAGGTGAAAGATAAGTTAAAGCTGAGCGGTCTTTCCCTCTCCGGCGGACAACAGCAGCGCCTCTGCATTGCTCGCACCTTGGCCATTCAGCCGGAAGTGATCCTGATGGACGAGCCCTGCGCCTCGCTGGATCCGATCTCCACGCTGCGCATTGAGGAGCTGCTTAAGGAATTGGGGCGTCGCTACACGATCATCATCGTCACCCACAACATGCAGCAGGCGGCGCGGGTCTCTGACTTTACGGCTTTCTTTAACACCGAGGTGGACGACGAAGGGGTTCGCTACGGACGCATGGTGGAGTTCGACCGCACCGAGAAGATCTTCAACTCTCCCGTCAATCGCGAGACGGAAGAATACGTGAGCGGACGCTTTGGCTAATCCCCCGCCAATTTCTGCTGGCGCCAAGCCAGATCTGGTCGAGAGGGATCCCGCTCTCCTATCCTGAGAAATTGAAAATCGGGTAGGAGCTGTTAACAGCAGCAGCAAGATGGCCGAGCGGGTGCGCCTGGATAGCTGGTTGGTGGAGCGGGGATATTTCTCTTCCCGCCAGCAGGCCCAGCGCGCCATCCTCGCAGGCGAAGTTCTCCTCAATGGGGTGCGGGCGGAGAAGGCTGGAGCCTGGGTGAGCGGGGATCCCGTAATCCACATCCAGTGTAAGCCTGCTTTTGTCTCGCGAGGAGGAGAAAAGCTGCAGGGGGCGCTGCAAACCTTCTCTGTTCAGGTGCAGGGCCGTATTTGTTTGGATGCGGGCATCTCCACGGGGGGCTTTACCGATTGCCTACTCAAACAGGGGGCCCAGCGGGTCTATGGGGTGGATGTGGGCTATGGGCAGTTGGCTTGGTCTTTGCGAACCGACCCGCGGGTGATCCTCAAAGAACGAACCAACTTGCGCCACCTGCAGCCGGCCGATCTCTACGGAACCGAGGTGCCCACCCCAAGCTGGGCGGATCTGGCGGTGGTGGATCTCTCTTTTATTTCCCTAACCAAGGTGTTAGATCCTTTGTGGAAGCTGTTGCGGTCGCCGCGGGAGGCTCTGCTGCTGGTCAAGCCCCAGTTTGAGGCGGGCCGAGGCCAGGTGGGCAAAAAGGGAGTCGTGCGGGATCCGACCATCCATGCCCGCGTGCTGCAGACGGTGATGCAGGCGGCAGTGGCCCGCGGCTGGCAGGTGCAGGGCTATACCTGGTCGCCCATCACCGGCCCTGCCGGCAACATCGAGTACTGGCTCTGGCTGGCGGAAGGAGAAGGGATCCCTCTCCCCGACACCGGTGCGCTACAACAGATGGGCGAACAGGCAAGAATAGCCTTGCACCCATAAAGCGGCACATTTGTCAATACGTCATTATGCTCAATTGAGAACGATGAGCGCAGCCATTGAAGAATTGTTTCAGGAAGGGATCCGGCGCTACGAGGCGGGGGAAGCAGCCAAGACGCTGATCCCTTCCTTTGAGGCTATCTGTAAGGGATCCCCGAAGGCGGCAGCAGCCTGGACTTGCCTGTCTTGGCTCTATCTTTTGGAGGGGCAAGCGGAAAAAGCCCTGAAAGCCGCCCAAACTGCCGTGAAGCTGGATCCGGTGGACGCCCAGCCGCGGGTGAACTTGACTTTGGCGATGCTGGAGCTGAAAAAAACGGGGGTACGCCAGCAGGTGGAGACCATCAAGCAAATCTTGGCGCGGGATCCCGAGCAGATCGAGGGGGTCAAATCCAACTTGGCAGAGGGAGGGAAGCGCCGTCCCGCTTGGCCTCACCTGAGCAAGATGCACCAGTGGCTATTTGAAGAAAATTAGGCAGGCTTGACGCAATTTTGCAACAAGAATTTAGAAAAATCTAGAGCTTGTCAATTTAATCTGCAACTTTTAACAATATTCTCATAGAGTTGGTGCTAGACTTCTCTTACCAAATCGCAAGACGGTATTTATTCACCGCTGTGAGCTAGCTTGCATCACACCCAAGCCTATGGATTGGTTGGGCTTTGAGGAGATGCGAGGGGTTTGGTGCATCCTAGTTCTGTTTGATGTGACACTCCTTGCACTGACTTGCATTGAAATTGAGTCCTGCTTTTGATTTTTTGACTGTAAATTGGAGGAACTTTAAGATGAACCGTCAGACTGTTTGGGTTAAAGGCGAGACCCGCAACCACCAGGGCCACTTCATCCCTCAATCCGAATATACGTTGGTCGATGTTGACCAAAATGGCTGGGCGCTGATCTGTGTTGACAATGCCCGCTGCTATTATGTGGATCCCGAGCAACTCCGCTTTGAGGCAGGATGAGGTCTGCTGCTGCCCATTGAGAGCTTGCTGACGAGGGTTTCCTAGGAGAGCAGGATCCTCCCCATGCCTTTGGGCGTGGGGTTTTTGTCTCTTTATCAATTTATCAATACATAGGGTCTGGTTGGTCGCAGACCCTTTTGCCTCCACTCAGAGAAATCACAAAAGCTACGACGAACTGCGCTCACGCATGGCTTCGGCCAGCAATTGGGCCACCTCGGGGCGGGAGAACTCTGGCGGGGGGATCTCGCCGCGGCGCAGCATTTCCCGCACCTTGGTGCCCGACAGGTGGATGCGCTGGTGGGGCTGGCTAGGGCTGGTCTTGGCCGTGGCCATGGTGCCGGTGACGGTGCAATAGAAGGCGTGTTCAAACTTGAGGGGGATGATGCCCAGTTCCTCAGGACGGAACTCATCGAAAATGTGCTGGGCATCGTAGGGGCCGTAGTAATTCCCCACCCCGGCATGATCCCGGCCCACAATGAAATGGGTGCAGCCGTAGTTTTTGCGAATGAGAGCGTGGAAGATGGCTTCCCGCGGGCCGGCATAGCGCATGGCCGCAGGGTTGATGGCCAAAATGACCCGCTCCTTGGGGTAGTACTTTTCAATCAGCACCTCATAGCAGCGCATGCGCACCTCGGCGGGAATGTCGTCGCTTTTGGTGGCCCCCACCAGCGGGTGGAGAAACAGCCCGTCCACGATTTCCAGCGCGCACTTCTGGATGTACTCGTGGGCGCGGTGGATGGGGTTGCGGGTTTGAAAGCCGACAATCGTTTTCCAGCCTCTTTCCCGAAACAGTTGCCGCGACTGAGCCGGGTCGATCTGGTAGGCCGGGAAAAGGGGATGGGGATCCCGCTGGAAGAGAGTTACAGGGCCAGCCAAATAGACGGATCCCTGTTCGTAGAGCACCTTCACCCCCGGATGCTGCTCATCGGTGGTGCGGTAGACCTGCTGCGCTTCGCGGGTTTTGTCGTAGGTGAACTTCTCGGTCAATTCCAACAGGCCCAAGAGCCTGCCCTCGCCGTTGGCCAGGGCAATGGTCTGCCCTTCCTTGAGATCGGCGGCTATCTCGGCAGCAACCGGCAGCGTCACCGGCAGCGACCAAGCCAGGCCATTGGCCAGATGCATCGTCTCCAGAACCGACTGGTAATCTGCCCGCCCCATGAAGCCGGTGAGCGGGCTAAAGCCCCCAATGGCGATCATCTCCAGATCCGACTGAGCCCGCTCGTCGAGGTAGAGGATGGGGCAGTGTTCAGCTTTGGAGCGCAGCTCTTGTGCCTGCTCGGGCGGGGCAATGCGGTTAACCAAAGTGCCCCCATGGGGCGGAATGGCATCGCAAGAAACAGTCATCTTCGCCTGGGATGAAGTCATAGCGTGAAGACCAGAACGGCAACCGAGCAGACAGGGATCCCTAACCCTACACCCTTCTTTCCTCGGGTGCAATCCAGGATAGTACCCACTGCCTAGTCCAGCATGTAGGGCGGCATATCTTCGTCGGTGGGCGACACATTGTCGAAGATGGGCCGATTCATGATCTTCTTCTGCGCCTGCAGCGGGGAAGCGGAGGGTTGGGGCCTAGCCGGGAGTGGAGCTTGTCCTCGGCGGCTTTGCAGTTCCTGAATGGTCTTGGCCCGCTCGTCTGCCACCGCCTGCAACTGGGCCAGCGCCTTCTGCAATTCGTCCCGATGGGCAGTGACTTGCTCAAGCTGAGCTTGCAAGGCAGAGACTTTGTTTTGGTAGTCCTGCAAGCGTTGTTGAGCTTCGGCCAGTTGGCTTTTGAGAGTTGCAATTTCTGGCGATTCTGGGGCTGGTTCTGTAGGAGACTGAGAAGACATCGTTGTCGGCTCCTCGCCCGTGGGAGTAGATTCTGCAGAGGTGGGCTCTGAACTGGTTTTAGCACTGGCCTTACGCCGAGTGCGGGAAGTTTCTCCTGAAGAAGGAAAGAGGCTACGGTCCGATCCAGTCACAAGAGCACCTCATGTTCGACAAACTGCACCAATCGCTGACACACCACCGAGCCAGGCCGATAGTCCATGACCGTCAAGCCGTAGTCAAAAGCGGTGCGCAAATCGCTGCTATCTGGAATGGTAACGGGTGAAAGCACATCCGCAAAAATCTGTTGCGCTTGCACATACAATTGCCCGGTATGGGATCCCGACCAGATGCCCCCCGGCAAGTAGCGGTCGTCCAGCATGGTCAAGACAGCACGGGCCTGGCTCAACTGACCTTTCAGGGTCTCAATGTAGCGTAGGGTCACCTCTGTACAGGAGAAATCGGCGCGGTTGAGCCGGGTCGGGATCAACACCCGCTGGGCTGCCCGCAGGGCGTTGGCCGTGAGGGCATTCAGTTCCCCCGGCGTATCGAGAAAGATAAGATCGTAATCCGGCAGCAAGGGATCCAACTGGTGCTGCAACAGGTGTTGCCCTGCATCGCCGGCAGCCGCCAATTGGGCCGCCACTTCCGCCATGGTGCTGTGGGAGGGCGCCACATCCACCCCCTTGTCGGTGCAATAGATCACCTCTTCCAAAGAGCATCGATGCTGCGGGTGCAAGCTGGCCCAGACTGTTTCCTCGGGGGGCAGGGATCCCACCTCTTCCAGGTAAAAGCTGCTGGCGGTGGCCTGGGAGGTGAGATCGATGAGCAGAACTCGGTAGCCCCGTTGAGCCGTTAACTGGGCCGCGTGGACGCAGAGGGTGGACTTGCCGGTGCCCCCTTTGTTGTTGGTGAAGGCCAGGATACGCGCCATCGGTATTGGTGCTTCTCACATTCTGTTTCGTCAACTGGTTCTCCTTGCCGGGACGGCGGTTGAGGTGGCCCCGCAGCAGTCTATGCTATTGGGTGTAGCTTGGTGGAGGACAACCATGCGCGATGTACTGGCGATCATCCTGGGAGGCGGGCGTGGCACCCGACTTTATCCCCTGACCAAGCGCCGCGCCAAGCCGGCTGTGCCACTAGCCGGCAAATACCGCCTCATCGACATCCCGGTCAGCAACTGCATCAATTCCGATATCGACAAAATCTACGTCCTCACCCAGTTCAACT
>NZ_JANSJI010000056.1:0-10197 GCF_047462475.1 Synechococcus sp. H55.11 | reverse complement strand
AGCAACTGCATCAATTCCGATATCGACAAAATCTACGTCCTCACCCAGTTCAACTCCGCCTCTCTCAACCGCCACATCGTCAACACCTACCGCATGTCTCCCTTCACAGGCGGCTTTGTGGATATTTTAGCGGCCCAACAAACGCCCGATAACCCGGATTGGTTTCAGGGCACCGCCGATGCTGTGCGCCAATATCTCTGGCTGATGGACTCTTGGAAGCCACGGGACTTCCTCATCCTGTCTGGGGATCACCTCTACCGCATGGACTACCGCCCCTTCATCCACCATCACCGGCAGACCGGAGCCGATGTGACGCTGGCGGTGCTCCCCTGCGAAGAAAAAGTGGCCTCAGGTTTTGGCCTGCTCAGGATCGGCGAGAACGGTCGCATTGTCGATTTCAAAGAAAAGCCGCAGGGGGAGCTGCTGCAAGCCTGTCAGGTGGATACCCAAGCCCTCGGCCTTAGCCCGGAAGAGGCCAAGGCCAAGCCCTACATCGCCTCGATGGGCATTTATGTATTCAAGCGGGAAGCCCTCATCGAGATGCTGCAGGTGAAGGAGCACACCGACTTCGGCAAAGAGGTGCTGCCGGCAGCCATTGGCAAATACCATCTGCAGGCTTACCTCTTCAAGGGCTATTGGGAAGACATCGGCACCATCGAGGCTTTTTATCGGGCCAACCTGGCGCTGGTGCAGCAGCCCAACCCGCCTTTTAGCTTCTTTGACAGCGAAATGCCCATCTACACCCGCCCGCGCTTTTTGCCCCCCAACAAGATTCTCGATTCCCACATCGTCAATTCCATCATCGCCGACGGCTGTATCATCAAAAATGCCCAAATTCGCAATTCCATCATCGGCATTCGCAGCCGCCTGGAAGCCAACACCATCATAGAAAACACCCTCGTCATGGGGGCCGATTACTACGAGTCGGCAGAAGAGCGGCAGGCCAAGCTGGAGGCCGGGATCCCACCGGTGGGCATCGGGGCCAACTCCCACATTGTCAACGCCATCGTGGACAAGAACGCCCGCATCGGGCGCAACGTCCGCATCCTCAACAAGGATCACGTCAGCGAAGCGCAGCGGGAAGAGGAAGGGATCTGGATCAGCAACGGCATCGTCACCATCATCAAGGACTCGGTGATCCCGGACAACACCGTCATTTGATCGGGGGAGGTCGGCTCTGGCCAAGAACCTGGCTGGCGAGCGCTGAGGAGGCGCTGTTAAGCAAGATGAAGAGGAATCAAGAGGCTTTTGCCGTTACAATAGATTACGATAAATATTGAGAGCTTTAAAAACAGATTGTGAGATCCCTTGAGCGTGCTGAACAGGATTTCCTCGGTTGCCGACCTAGAAGTTTACGATCCGCAATTTATTGCTCGTTACTACCGCTGGCGCCTGCCGCAGGTGATCGGTCGGGCGCTGGCCATTCTCTGGCCCTTTCTCTGGTTTGTCCTCTGTCTGCGCTGGGATCGCCTGTGGGGGCAGACGGAGCGCAATGTGGCGGAGCGCTCGGCCCAGTTGCGCAAGCTGCTCACCGACCTGGGGCCCACCTTCATCAAGGTGGGGCAGGCCCTCTCGACGCGACCGGACTTGGTGCGCAAAGACTACTTGGAAGAGCTGACCAAGCTGCAGGATCAACTGCCCAGCTTTCCTTCCCAGGAGGCGTTTGCCCGCATTGAGTCAGAGTTGGGCCGTCCGATTAGCGAAATTTACGCCCAGATCTCTTCCGAGCCGGTGGCCGCGGCCAGCCTAGGCCAGGTTTACAAAGCGCAACTGCACAGTGGCGAATGGGTGGCGGTCAAGGTGCAGCGGCCCCACCTACGGGAGCGGCTGAGCCTAGATCTGTACCTCATCCGCTGGGCCTCCACCTGGCTGGGTTCCTGGCTGCCCCTGAACCTGGGCAACACCTTGACGGCGGTGGTGGATGAGTTTGGTTACAAGCTTTTTGAGGAGATCGACTACCTGAACGAAGGGCAAAACTGCGAGCGCTTTGCCGAATACTTTCGCGGCGATCCCGATGTGTATGTGCCGCGCATCTTTTGGGCCTACAGCACCCGCCGGGTGTTGACCCTGGAGTGGATCGACGGCATCAAGCTCACCGATGTGGAGCGGATTCGAGCCGCCAACTTGGAGGTCAGACAACTGGTGCGCATTGGCGTGGTGGCTGGCCTGAAGCAGTTGCTGGAATACGGCTTTTTCCACGCCGATCCCCATCCGGGCAACCTGTTTGCCCTGGCCGATGGCCGCCTGGCCTATATCGACTTCGGCATGATGGACCAGCTCACCGAAGAAATGAAGGAATATCTGGTGGACGCGCTGGTTCACCTGGTGGATCGCGACTACAACGCCTTAATCGACGATTTTATTCATCTGGGCTTTTTACAGCCGGATGTCAACCGCCAAGAGCTGATCCCTGCTTTGGAGACGGTGCTGGCGGATGTGTTGAACCAGGAGGTGGGCAACTTCAACTTCAAAACCGCCACCGACCAGTTCTCCGATTTGATGTACCGCTACCCCTTTCAGGTACCCTCCCACTTTGCGTTGGTAATCCGCTCTTTGGTTACTCAAGAAGGGGTGGCTCTTAGCCTCTATCCCCAGTTTCGCATTGTTGGTGTGGCCTATCCCTACGTGGCCAAGCGCCTGCTGACGGATGAGTCACCCCGCATTCGCCAGCGGCTGCTGCAAGTGCTGATTAAAGATGGCAAGTTCCGCTGGAACCGCCTGGAGAATTTGATCCAAATTGCCCGCAGCGATGGGGGGCTGGATTGGATCCCCACTGCCCAAATGGGTTTGCGCTACTTGATGTCGGAAGAGGCCCGCGAGCTGCGCCGCCAGTTGGTGCTTTCGCTTACGGAAGATGACCGCCTTCACTTTGAGGAGCTACAGCGGCTGTGGCATGTGGTCAGCCCCGACTTGTCTCCAACTCACCTCTGGCAGGCGGCACTGGGATCCCTGCCCGGCGATCTGCAACATGCTTTGGCCGAGTTGAGGGAACAGATGCAAGCCCACCTGGAGCGGCTCAGCCACTGGCGACTTCCCCAGCCCTGGCCGAATTTGCTGGCGGGAGTGGGACAGGAAAGGTAGAACAGAAGAAGATAGCTTAAGTTTGGTGAGCTGGACAAAAGCGTGGCAGATCAGAAAGGTGACTTCATTGCCGGTGTGGTAGCCGGCGCTGTGTTGGGCGGGATCATCGGCGGGGTGATCGCCTTTGTGCTGGCCCCCCGACTGAGCAAGGGATCCGCCGAAGGCCAGCGCCGCGATCCCGACCGTCTCAACGGCACCTCTGTCCCTCCTGAGCGGCCGCGCCTCCGAGTCTCGGGTGAGCCGGCTGTGCCCAGCTCCAGCGACTGGAGGGAGTGGGAACAGGAAACAGAGCGGATTGCCCAGGCCCGCCGCACCCTCGAAGCCAAGATTGCCGAGTTGAACGAGGCGATCCAGGCCACCCGCGCACAACTGCTTGTCAAGGAAATATCTTCTAGCGCTGTCGAGGAAAAGCCTTAAGCAGGGGATCCCTGTCCATGCCAAACTAGAGGCGGCACTGGCTTTCTCCCCTGAGGGGTGCCAGTGTTCTCGTCTCTCGGCTGAGTTGCCCTCCTGGATCAGGTCTGCCTCTGCCGACAGCGCTTAAGTTGAGATGAGTTGAAGAGTCGTTCCCTCGCTGTTTCTAACCATGATGCTCAGCCCTTTGTTGCTCCCTTGGACAGACGGCCTCTCTCTGGGGCTGGTCTACGGCAGTGCCGCGTCTTTGCTGTTTCGCTCCCTTTACCAGTTCATCGTCATTTACAATGCCCTGCTGATTGTGCGGATTTTGCTGAGCTGGTTCCCGCAACTGAACTGGTCGAACCCCATCCTGTCGGTGCTCAGCCAGCTCACGGATCCCTATCTCAACCTCTTCCGCGGCATCATTCCCCCCATCGGTGGCTTGGACTTTTCCCCCTGGTTGGCCTTTATTTTGCTGAGTTTTGCCATGCAGGTGGTGGGCCAGTTTGCCTAATTGCTGTACCACTGTGCAGATCCCTGGCGCTGCCCACTACTGGCTGCTCAATGCCCAGGTTCCCGTCTCGGTGCTCAAAGATGCGGTGCCAGGGGCCATCCCCAACCGGGAGGGCCTGGTGCTATTGGATCTGGAAATTAGGGAGGGGCGAATTGGCCACATCCGAGCGGCAACAGGGATCCCGCCTCAGGGGATCCCGAGTGTAGATCTAAGGCGGGGACAGGTGTGGCCCTGCTTTGTCGATATCCACACCCACCTGGACAAGGGGCACGTGTGGCCGCGCACCCCCAACCCCGACGGCACGTTTGCCGGGGCAATCCGGGCCGAGCAGGAAGACTGGGCCAAAATGGAGCGGGCCTACGCCGGCAGGCACGAAAAACTTTGGCAGGATATCTACCGCCGCTGCGACTTTGGCCTGCGCTGCAGCTATGCCCATGGATCCCAGGCGGTGCGCACCCACCTGGTCTGCAACGGCCCCCACGCCCAGGTGAGTTGGGAGGTGTTTGCCCAGTTGCGGCAAGAGTGGGCGGGCAGACTGGAGCTGCAGGCAGTGACGTTGACCCATTTGGACTTCTTTCTCACGCCGGCAGGGGAGAAGCTGGCGGACAAGGTGGCAGAGCTGGGCGGGATCCTGGGTGGGGTAGCGGCGATGGGGCCGGAGCTGGATGAGCAGTTGGAGCGGGTGTTTGCCCTGGCCCAGGAGCGGGGGCTGGATCTTGACTTCCACACCGACGAGACGGAGGATCCGGGATCCCTCACGTTGAGACACGTGGCAGCAGCAACCTTGCGCCATGAGTTTTCCGGCCAGGTGGTGTGCGGCCATTGCTGCAGTTTGGCGGTGCAGCCGCCGCAGGTGGCCCACCAGACCATGGCCCTGGTCAAAGAGGCGGGGATCGCCGTGGTCAGCCTGCCCATGTGTAACCTCTATTTACAAGACCGCCGCCCCGGCCACACGCCCCGCTGGCGGGGGGTAACGCTGCTCCATGAGCTGAAGGCTTTGGGCGTGCCGGTGATGATAGCCAGTGACAACTGCCGGGATCCTTTCCACGGCTTCGGGGATCACGACGGCCTAGAAGTGTTTCGGGAGGCCACCCGCATCCTGCACCTGGACACCCCCTACGGGGATTGGCCGCAGGCCATCACTGCCACCCCGGCCCGTAGGATGGGCTTGGTAGAGGCCGGGCAAATTGGGGTGGGCCTGTCGGCAGACTTGGTGCTGTTCAAAGGCCGGGGGTTTGACGAGCTGCTTTCCCGACCTCAGCATGACCGAGTAGTGTTGCGCCAAGGTCAGCCTATCGATACCACGCTGCCGGACTACAGCGAACTGGACGATCTCAACGCAGGGGCAGATTGCAGCTCATAGAGTAGGTTGAGCTCCTTACTGCTGCGGATTGTCTAAAGATCGCTCTCAAACTCCTGGGTGCAGAACTTCAAGGCTCGGCAGTTTTCTGCTACGGTGCGCCTTACGGTCTCCGGCATGCCTTCCGGTATTTCCGCTTCGATTTCCAGGGTGATTTTGACGGTGGATCCCGGCAGATTGGTCAGGTGCCGGATCACCTCTTCGGCGAGGGTGGCAATATCTCTGTTGATTCGCAAGGGATCGGCAATTTCTACCCTGCCATAGAAGCGCCGGGGCAGCTCAGGAGAGATTGGGGCAAGGGGTTGATTCTTATCCTGTCTACTATCTTTTATGGCTATTACTTCAGCTTGCCCTGACGGGGCATCGGTATCAGGCCGAGGGGGAGGGAAGCTGTGCTCGTTGAGTTGCCGTAGGGCAATTTCTGGCTTGACCAGCAGCCCATTTTCATTGAGGGCGGCGTTGACACTGGTTGACGCTCTCAAGCCAAGATACTTGCCCCTAGCTTCGTCAAAACTTTCAGCGTAGGCAAAGCTTTCCCGCCAGGTTTCTGAGGCAACGCCATCTTGAACAGCCTGTAACAAGACCAACTGATTTTTCAGGCGAGGCAGATAGGGGTACTGGGTCAAGCACTCCCACAGCCGTTTTAAACTCACATGATCTGCCTCCCGCCAGAGAAACTTGTCCAAAACATCCAAGCGCAGGTTGAGGGCAGAATAACTGACCACTAGATCACCTTCACGAACAGCCTTGCGGCTGGCTTGCAAAATGGGAGAGTCTTGTTCTTGCAAGCGAGTTTCTTTCCACTCAATGCCACCCTGGGGATCGGGCTGAGTTGGGATCAAAAGCCACTGGTAGGTTTCCCGTAGACTGATATCAACTGCCCTGTTCGACTCTTCTAGCTTGGTGTTGGCCTGCTTGGTTTGAAAGGCATCGAGGTTGAGGATGTCTTTCTCTTCCTCGATTCCCTTCCACGCCAAATACTGAGCTGTATGGCGTTCCAAGTTTTCCAATTTGGCTTTGTCGGGAGCCAAAAATAGGAGCATGTTTTTGTGGTAGCGAGGGCCGCTGCCGCGGCGCTGCAGAACTTGCTCTGCCCATGCCCGTCCTTCGCTGTTTTGGTTACCTCGGCTGTAGGGATATTGAGGAGAAAGGACGACCAGCCGCACCCCCAAGCTGTCGTCGGGGATGTCGGCGGTAGATTCGGGAGCGATGTGCAGGGCGCCGAATTCGCCTCGGCTTTTGTCGGCTCTGAGACGGCGGAGGAGCTCTTCCCAGATGGAGTGGCGCTCGTTTTGCAAAAGCTGCTCAGCCCGTTCCTGGGCGGTGCGGTTGACGTTGGGCTGGGTGGAAACCCAGTAGCGATTGCCATCCACATAGAGGTAGGTGGCTTGGTCGGAAAGGCGCCGCAAGGCATCGCTAAAAGTGTTTACATGTTCCCCCGGTTGGACACAGCCCAGCTTGATGCGGCGCTCCTCTAGGCCTCGGTTGGCAGCCCGCAGGGTGGGGGCGGATCCCATGTAGATGGTGCGGGCAACCCGGCGACAGGCGGAGTAGCGGCCCAGGTTGGGATGGGCGCCGTCGAGGCTCAGGGGAAGAGAATTGGGCCCATCCACATCTTTTTCGATGACCGGCAGCCAGTTGTCGTCGAGGTAGCGGGTCAGCTCCGACTGCACCTGCTGGTCGTCCATGGGGATGTGGGCGGGCAGGATCAGCAGGCTGCGGTCATCGCGCTGCCAGAGGATATGGATGACTCTGGCCATCAGGCGCAGGACGCCGCGGGTGCGCTGAAACTTGTCCAGCGTTGACCAGTCAGCATAAAGCCGGTCGAACAGTTCGGGGTGGATGGGGTAGGCGGCCTTGAGGCGACGTTCGTAGTCGCTTTCTTTGCACTCGCTGGGGAACTCCTGGCTTTGGCTGCGGTAGAGATCCATAAAGGCTTTGACCACCGCGTCCCGCTGCACAAACAGGTCAGGGTCAAGAATGGGCTGGAACAGGCGACGGCGGACGATTTCAAAGCCTTCTTCAGCACTGGCCGGTCGCCAGGGGGACTCGACTCGCCCGATGGCGTTCTTGAGCCGAACCAGAGCTTCCTTGCCCCGTTCGCCGCCTATTTCGATGTCGGAAGAGGGGACGCTGACCACCAGCAGGGTATCTTTGGCGTTCTTGGCCGATTCGCTCAGGGTCTGGGCAAAGGTAAACTGGGTGTCGAAGGTGCCGCCAGCCAGGTCAGGAGTGTCGTGCAGTTGGCGGGCGTAGGCCACCCATTCGTCGATGAGAACTAGGCAAGGAGCATAGCGGTTAAACAAAACCTTGAGGCTGTCGCCAGGGTTGGTGGAAGTCTCATCGGCCTGCCGCATCAGTTCATAACCCTCAGGCCCGCCCAATTGCCAGGCCAGCTCTCCCCAAAGGGTGCGGATCAGGGGGCGGTTTTGCTGGCTGTGTTCGGGCCGGTAGGGAGGGATCCCGCTGGCCTGGAGCTTGTTCCCCACCAGGACAGCTATTCTGACGTTTTGCGGTGGTCTCTGTAGGCCAACAGCTTGCAAAAGAGGTTCTGTGTCGGGTAGGAGGCCCTCACTCCCTCTCCCGGAAGGGGGGGAGAAAAGGTGGTAGAGGGCGAGCATGGCGTGGGTCTTGCCGCCGCCAAAGTTGGTCTGCAGTTCGATTACCGGATCTCCCCCTTGGCCGCTGAGGCGCCTCAGGGCGTTGATCAAAAGCTGTTGCAGCCCTTTGGTGAGGTAGGTGCGGCGGTAGAACTCGACGGGATCCCGGTACTCAAAGGACGCCGTCCCGCCGGGGCGAGCGGAGTCCTCGCCAAGGTAAACCTCCCAGAGGTCGGCGGCAAATTCGGCCTGTTGGAAGCGGCCAGAGGCCACATCCGGATGAGGGGTAACGATCTCCCGCCAGGGTTTGAGGCCAGTTTGGGGTTGGCCTTCCAGAGAAGCTACAACGGCGCGGCGACTTTCTCGCTTGGCCTGTTCTTCGTAGCGTAGCCGCAGCAGCTCTTGCTTTTGCTTTTCCACCTCGGCTGCTTGGGGAGCGGCAATGGCGCTCAGCAGGCGGGCCACGCTATCGAGGGCGCGGTAGGCGTCGTCAAAACCAAAGGTGCAGGTGTGGGCCCAGGCGTTGCGAGTGTTGCGCAGCTCGCTGACTAGGGTGCGCTCTGCTTGACCCAAGGTTTGCCTGAAGACGGTGTTCCATTGCTCCCACATTAGGGTCAGCAGGGCCGCAACATCTTGCTCGAGGATCTGCTCTGGGCTTTTGAACTTGGGAGAGCTCTGGGGCAAGGTGTCGGCGGCCACGTTCAGCCAGTTCTCGCCATGAAAGGCTTGCATTTCCCGCACAACAAACGGATAAAGCCCCTGTCGGAGAAGATTGAGGGCGCGTCCAACACGTTCGTGGTTGCTGATAGCCATCGGTCAAGGGCTGCAAGAAGGGGCAGGTGGGAAAAGAGGGCAACTCGGGGCAGGCTATTCCCAAACTAAGCTGAGATCGGCGACAAAGCCAGGGAGGACGGGATCCCCTTCCAAGCAGGTGGGCCGCTCCAGGATTTGGGGGAGCTGGCCTGGACGATAGACGTAGACCCGCTGGCTTTCCGGGTCGATCAGCCAGCCCAGCCGGGATCCGTTCTCAAGGTATTCCTGCAGCTTGGCCTGCAGAGTGGCCAAGTCATCCGTGGGGGAGCGCAACTCCAAGACAAAATCGGGACACAGGGGGGCAAAGCGGCGCCGCTGCTGGGGGGTAAGCTGCTGCCAGCGCTCCTTGGCAACCCAGGCGGCATCGGGAGAGCGAATGGCCCCGTTGGGCAGGGCAAAGCCCGTGGAGGAGTCGAAGACAAGTCCTAAGCTCGTGCGGCGGTTCCACTGCCAGAGCTGCCCCAGCAGGTCGGCATTGCGAAGCCCGCTCTCACTGCCGACAGGGGCCATGGCCACTAGCTCCCCTTGGGCGGTGCGCTCCAGGCGCAGCTCAGGGTTCTGCCGGCAGAGCTGTTCAAAGACTTCATCGGTCAACTCCAGGCTGGGCTGTAGGTTAAGCGCGATCATGGGCAGGTTCTCTGGGAGCTATTCCCAGACTAGGGTAAGATCCGCAACAAAGCCAGGGAGGACGGGATCCCCTTCCAAGCAGGTGGGCCGCTCCAGGATTTGGGGGAGCTGGCCTGGACGATAGACGTAGACCCGCTGGCTTTCCGGGTCGATCAGCCAGCCCAGCCGGGATCCGTTCTCAAGGTATTCCTGCAGCTTGGCCTGCAGAGTGGCCAAGTCATCCGTGGGGGAGCGCAACTCCAAGACAAAATCGGGACACAGGGGGGCAAAGCGGCGCCGCTGCTGGGGGGTAAGCTGCTGCCAGCGCTCCTTGGCAACCCAGGCGGCATCGGGAGAGCGAATGGCCCCGTTGGGCAGGGCAAAGCCCGTGGAGGAGTCGAAGACAAGTCCTAAGCTCGTGCGGCGGTTCCACTGCCAGAGCTGCCCCAGCAGGTCGGCATTGCGAAGCCCGCTCTCACTGCCGACAGGGGCCATGGCCACTAGCTCCCCTTGGGCGGTGCGCTCCAGGCGCAGCTCAGGGTTCTGCCGGCAGAGCTGTTCAAAGACTTCATCGGTCAACTCCAGGCTGGGCCGCAAGTTGAGGGAGATCACGGCTTGAGGGATCCCGTTCAGAGGATTTGAGGGGGCGCTGGCGCTATTGTAGTCTTTTGGATCCCTCACCCCTGGATCCCTCTCCCTGAGGGAGCAGCCCAAGCGCTCCGCGCCGCTCACGCGACCACCCCCGGCCCCTCTCCCTGAGGGAGCAGCCCCTCACCCCCGGCCCCTCTCCCTGAGGGAGCAGCCCCTCACCCCCGGCCCCTCTCCCT
>NZ_JANSJI010000055.1:0-8558 GCF_047462475.1 Synechococcus sp. H55.11 | reverse complement strand
CAGCAAGTCCTACTGACCAGATAAGCTTCAGAAGCCAAGCGTTGTTGCTGGAGAGGAATCGAACAAAGAGCTGGCCGCCTCCTTCGTTCTGACACACTTAGCCATACCGAACCTAGTCTGGCCTATCTTTCAGCGCAGCTCAACCTATTGCTGGCTGGGTCAACAAAACGCGCGGAGTGCCCCCCTGTATAGACGGTGGGAATGGACAGCGCCCCTAGATTGACTTTGGGTGTACCAGAGCACCGCCGCACGAAACAATACACTTAGAGTCAATCTGTACCGCTATCATGTCTGTGTCTGCTTGTGGTTTTGCGATAGAGAGGGACAGGGGGTCGGTGAGGGTTATGTTCGATGTTGCTACCAACCAGGGCTGGGAACCCGCCTCGTGAGTCTTGGATGCTTCAGCTCTACAGATATGGCTAGCGCCACGCTTTGCGAACGCAGACTCGGTACACAGGATGGACGCCGTCCCGCTGCCGCGAACGATGAAACAACTGGAGCAGGGGAAGAGACAAAAGCCTTGTCGTTAGGTAGGCGGGGAACCCCACCCACCCATGCACTGGGGTAGCTCATAACAGACACAGGCAGCAGCCTTCCCGCTAATGGTGCAGAGCCCCTACACTAGAGCTTGCGTGGAAGTGTTGTAATCAGTAGGGAAGATATTGCAGGAGAAAATTCCATGCTTCAAGAGAACGTTGAAATGAGCCCAATTCCGCCTAACTTACTGGACTATCAGAGAAGAGCTCTGGCCATGCGGGAGAGTTCATACATTGACTTTCCAGCCCACGTCCATCTGGAAACGATGGCGCGCTGCAACGCTGCCTGCAACTTTTGTCCCTATCCTTCGCTAGAAAGAAAAGGGACAAAGATGGACGATGCTCTCATAGAGAAAATCGTCAACGACCTTAAAGACATTCCACGTCTTCATCGCTTTCAATTAAGCCCCTTCAAGGTCAATGAGCCATTTTTGGATGCACGGATTTTTGATTTGCTTACGTACCTCCAGTCTGAGTTACCACACGCTACCATCACCTTGACTACCAATGCTTCGCTTATCAACGAGCGGATCTTGGAACGATTGACCCAGTTCCCCAATCTTGGCTACTTGTGGGTTAGTTTTAACGATCATCGCCCGAACGAATATGAGGCAACAATGAGGTTGCCCTATAGACGAACCCGCGAAAGCCTGGACATGCTGCACAAAGCAAAAGCTGAAGGACGTTTGCCAATGCGCATTGTGCTGTCGCGTGTCGGTGACGGCACGGCAGTTGATAAAGATTTTGCTGTCTGGGTAAAGACAACTTATCCCTTGTTTGAAGTGAGCATTTTTCCACGCACGAACTGGCTTGGCCAGGTTGACATGCCCCCTTCCGCAGTGCCGCCTGTAGCCTGCACCCGCTGGTTTGATATATCGATCACAGCAACGGGTGTAGTAGCCCATTGTTGCGCCGATGGCCAGGCACGCTACCCCATAGGCAACGTTCGGGAGCAGCATGTCCTCGACATCTACAACAGCCCAAGCTATCGCCGACTGCGCACAACAGTGGACAACCGTCTGCGTGTCGAGCCCTGCCGCCGCTGCAATTTTCTCTGAGAGAGATTTATGGCTATTACCGCCATCGAATACACCCTATTTCGCCAAATGCGGGAGCAAAACGCCATTCCACTTGGAGGAGACTGTTTGGAACTGGGCGAAGCCAACTGGTATGGCGACGTGGCTGTCGAGCAGCTTGGCCAAGACATTTATCGCTTTGCCAAAGAGGAAGAACGTACTGCCCTCTTCCGTCAGCTCGATGAAATAACTCAAGCCAAGCGCCCCGGAATGCTGTTCGAGATTGCCAAGATCTTTTGGCGCACCTTCTGGCAGCCGCGCTCCATGACGGCGGTGGATCTTCACGGCACCGAGACAGCTCTCAAGCTGGATCTCAATTTCCCTATTGAGTTGCCCCAGCGTTATGATGTTGTTTTTAACCTTGGCACAGCCAAGCACATCTTCAACATTGCTCAGGTAATGAAAACCATACACGACTACACACTGCCTGGCGGCTTGATGATCCATGGCCTGCCCTTTACTGGCTGGTTCGACCATGGTTTTTACAACGTGCAACCGACTTTTTTCTGGGATCTAGCTCAGGCAAATGGTTATACGATAATGGCTTATCTCTACGTCGAATACAACCCACTGAAGTTTGTGCAACTATGGAAACGGGAGGATATTCTCGAACTAGCCACCAAAAATCAGATTAGCCAAAATGCCCTGCTTTACTGCGTGCTGCGCAAGCCCGCTGAAGATCAACCGTTTTACTTTCCGATTCAGGGCTACTATGCTGGCACTATCTCCCAAGAGGCAGCACAGGCTTGGAAGACTCTACGATAAAAGGAGAGTGAACATGAAACAGCTCAGGGAGCAATTTACAGAACTCGGCTACTGCCATATCCCCCAGTTTATTTCGCCCGCCTTGCTAAATGAGTGGGCAGATGACCTGCACTGGCTGGTCGCCACCCAGCTTGAGCGGTTTGGCCTTTCAGCCAGTGAAGAAAGTGACCCTGTGCGTCGTTTGTCGCGCTCGCTCATTACTCTGTGGCGGGCCAAGCCGGAGGCACAGTCTTGGATTTATGAGGAGGTTAATCGTCGGCCTTGGATGTTTGAACTGGCAAGCAGCCGCTTGCTCACGAGTTGGGTTAGAGAGATACTGGGCAGCGAGCACATCGCCATCCATCCACGCCTGAACATGATCATGAACATGCCCGGCCACGAATGGCATGTTGCCCACTGGCATCAGGATCGTTTCTACGGCCCACAGCATCACGTAGTGGCCTACATTCCGTTACAGAATACCGGCGCCTTTAATGGTGGGTTGGTGGTTGCACCTGGCGAACACAAGCGAGGTCTGCTGCCCCACGCCTACGACGAGGCGCTGCGTGGAAAAAACAAGTGGATTACGCTTTTGCCAGAAGTCACCGCTTCCTTCAAAGAGCAGCGTCAGCTCGAACTAATGGCAGGTGACCTGGTTCTCTTCGACGGACTATTGCCGCACTCGGCCAACCTGAACCGCAGTGAAGATGTAAGATTTGCGGTTACGCTGCGCTATACCGATTTGACCGATCCTTTCTTCATTGAACGAGGCTGGCGCTGGCAAGATTTGGCGGAAGAAGGACTGAAAGCACTTGCAACCAAGGAGAATGCCCCATGAGCAGCACTAACCATCCCTTGAGCGGCATGATCCGCGAGTCATCCCGTCAAAGCGAAGCCAATATCAGGTGCCTGGCAGAACTGGAGCGCTACTGGGCCGAGAGCCCCGGCAGCGCCAACATCAAACTGGAAAATTTTACCAAATACGTCACGCGGGAAAGCTTAACGAAATTCTTGGCACGCGCCGAGGTGTTCCAGAAGCAACTGCACGTTCACGGTTCAGTTGTTGAGATGGGGGTTGCCCGTGGCGCAAGCCTCATGACCTGGTATCACCTGAGCTCGATTTTCGAGCCAACCAATTATCTGCGCGAGATCATCGGCTTCGATACTTTCACGGGTTTTCCAGAATTGTCTGCAGCCGATCTGGCAGGTCATCAGGTTTCCGAACATACCCGTCCCGGTGGTTTTGCCGTCGAAAGCGGCATGGCCAACGATATTCTGCGTGCCGCGTCCATCCACGATTTGACCCGCTTTCTTGGCCACCTACCAAAACTGAAGCTAGTCGAGGGCGATCTGCGTGTTACACTGCCCAAGTATCTTGAAGACAACCCCCATTTGGTTGTCTCTTTGCTGCATCTTGATGTCGACCTCTACGAGCCGACAAAACTGGCCCTGGAATTGCTCGTGCCGCGCATGCCCAAGGGAGCAGTGATCTTGTTTGACGAGCTCAACATGCGTCAGTTTCCAGGTGAGACGCTGGCGACGTTGGAGACGCTGGGCATCCGCAATCTCCGTCTGATCCGCTTCCCCTACGCGACGTGCATGTCATACGCCGTGCTTGAGTAAACTCCTCCACGGCTATAGCTTGCTTCCTTGAAGCGGTAGCCCTGCAAGGGCTGGTTTACAGCAGCTCCAGATGGGGCAATCAGGTTGGCGGCGTTGGACTCCCCATCCCCTTCCCAAGGCCTTTCTTGGCCGCCTGGACTGGGGTGGGGGCTAGCTTGCAGACTAGGGTCAGGGTTTGTTGCAGGGTAGTAGTACGATAGCCTCAGTGCTGCGTTTTTCTGATGACTCCCCTTTACTCCGACTCCTGCCCGGCATGTGGCGAAGTAGCGGCCCACCCTTTTTTTGACGGCGGGATGGCGCCGCTTGCCACCCTAGGCTGGCCGCGCACTGAACATGAGGCGCGGGCAATGCCCCGTTATCGGCTTGACTTTGTCCAGTGCATTGCCTGTGGCCATGTCTGGAATCGCGCCTTCTGCTATGAGGATGTTCCCTACCCCAGCCAGCCCAACCTCATGTTCAACGCCGGGATCCTGTGGAACCGGCACCTGGCACAACTGGCGGATGAGGCGTTGACCCGCCTGCCCCAGAAGCCAACAGTGGTTGAGATTGGGTGCGGCTGTGGTCACTTTCTGCGCGCGTTGGCTGCTTGTCGGCAAGGGCAGTACATCGGATTTGATCCCCACCAACCAGACGACTTCCCCCGCGACTTCCAGTTTGAGGCGCGGCTTTTTGAGCCGGTTGAGGATCTGCTGCGCATTCAACCGGATCTGGTGGTGATGCGCCACGTGCTGGAGCACTTTAGCCAACCAGCAGCTTTCCTGCAGCAGTTGGCGTGGGCTGCGAGTCAATGTGAGAAGACTGTACGCCTGCTTGTTGAAGTACCTTGTATTGACCGGGTCTTCTCTACAGGCCGATTGGTGGATTTTTACTACGAACACCCCCAGCAGTTCAGTACCGAGTCGCTACGTGCCCTGTTACAGCGCGTGGGTGCCATTGTGAGCCTGTGGCATGCCTACGATGGGGAAGTGGTGCTGGCCATCGTGGAGCTCTGGCTACCCCCCGACTGGCGGCTACGAGCAGAAGCAGCAGCCCAATTCCTGCAGCGCAGCCAAGCGGCCCGGCGCAGGATTGCGGCCCAGCTTCACGAGCTTGCCTGCAGTGGCCTGCGGGTTGCCATATGGGGAGGTACGGGGAAAGGGGCAGCCTTCATGCACCACTTTGGGGTTAGGGCCGAGCAGTTTCCCTTGGTCGTCGATTCGGATCCCAACAAGGTCGGCACTCATGTGCCCGGGGTGGGCCAGAGAATTGTGAGCCGAGAGGAACTGGTCAAGCAGCCGCCAGACGTGGTCATCATTCCGACGCAATGGCGCGCTGCCGACATTGTGACAGAGATGGCCAGCCTTGGGATAGAGCCAAAGCAGGTTCTCATCGAGCACCAAGGGCAGTTGGTCGACTACTGGCACGCGACCCATCCCTATGCCCTGCCGGAAGGGAAAAAGAGCACTTGAGGAGTTTCCCTGCAATGTCAGAGTTGGACGAGCTGCTGCAGCAAGCCCTCAACCATCACCAGCAGGGGCGCCTGGAGGAGGCGGAGCAGCTCTACCGAGCTGTCCTACGGTCTGTCCCCCGCCACCCAGAGGCGCACCACAAGCTGGGGCAGCTTACCCGCCAGCGGGGGCAGCCCCGGGCGGCCCTGCACCATTTGGTAACCGCCGTCAGCGCCAATCCAACGGTTGGTCAGTATTGGCTGTCCCTGGTGGAGGCGCTACTGGAGTGTGGCGAATATGCGGAGGCCGAGCGGGTGCTTGCCGATGGGCACACCCTCGGACTACTGGAAGAGGCAGTGGTTGTCGAGTGGAGCGCGCGGCTGGCCGCTACCAAGCTGGCAGGATCCAGCCCGGTGCCAGCGACTCGAACCCTTAGCGAGGAGGAAGCCAGCAAGCTGCAGGCAGCAAGTGAGGCCTACAACTGTGGCAACCTGGCCCTTGCTTTGCAAAAAGCCCAGGAGGTGCTGGCCAGAAACCCCAGCTCTGCCCTGGCCTGGGCCCTTGTTGCCAATGTGCACTGGAAGCAGGGGGAGTATGCTGCAGCAGAAGAGGCGGCTCGCCGCGCTCTGGACCTTGAGCCTGAAGAGCGCAACGCCCTGCTTACCCTAGCGCTATCTCTGGAAGGGCAAGGGCGCTACGTGGAAAGCGAGGCGACCTTTCGCCAGGCGCTCCTAGCCTATCCAGAGGATGCTGAGATATACAGCAATTTTTCAGCTCTATTGCAGCAGATAGGCAAATGGCCGGAAGCGCAAGCGGCTGCCCTGCGGGCCATCGAGCTCCGGCCGACCTATGCTGACGCCTGGGTCAACTACGGGAGCGCGCTGCTGGGGGGCGGTGAAAGAACGCGGGCCAAGAACGCCTACCAAGCAGCGCTGCAGTTCAATCCCCAACGGGTGGAAGCGCTCCTCTCGCTTGGGAGAATGGCGGCAAAAGAGTACAACTTTTCCCAGGCCCTGGATTACTACGACAAAGCCTTGGCGCTTCGCCCCGACTTCCCTGAGGGCTTGCTGGGCAAGGCAGAAGTCTACCTCAATTTAGAGCTCTTTCAGGAAGCAGAGAGCTTTGCCCGTCTTGCCCTTCAAAAAGATCCCCACCACTTTGCTGCCTATCTGGATCTAGCGCTTGCCTTGGCAGTTCAAGAAAGGGATGCAGAAGCCGAGGAAGTGTTGCAGGCAGCGCGCCAATGCAGGCCGCAGCCCCCTAATGCTGCCGAGCTGATCCTTGCGGCGCAGATTCAGGGCCGGCTTTGGCTACCCTCCATCCTAGAGTCGCAGGCCGCTATCGCCCACTGGCGGGCACGCTACCAGGAGGGTCTGCGGAGTTTGCTGGCCTTGCCGGGAACCCTGGAAGACCCGACCCAACTCATCGGACGCTCCCTTGCCTTCGAGCTTGCCTACCACAACGCCGACGACCGGCCACTCATGGAGATGCTCTGCCAGCTCTTTCGAGCCAAGGCGCCGCAGCTCAATTTTGAAGCCCCCCATGTTGCCCGTTGGCACTTCCCTGCTGGTCGGCGCATCCGCGTTGGCTTTTGCTCAGAGCTTCTTGTCAACCACACCATCGGCAAGCTCTACCAGGGCCTTTTGCGTCAGCTTGACCGCTCGCGTTTTGAAGTCATCCTCATCTACCCACCGCAAGCCCGTCGCGACTCGGTGCGGGCTATGTTAGAGGCTGCTTGCGACCGAGTGGTGGTTCTCAGCGGCCCACTGCCCCAGTGGCAGGCGCAGGTTGCAGCTCTGGAGCTGGACGCTCTTTTCTATCCCGACATCGGCATGAAGATGTCCACCTACTTCCTGGCCTATGCGCGGCTTGCGCCGGTGCAGATGGTTAGCTACGGCCACCCGGATACCACTGGCCTCGATACAATCGATTACTTCCTGGGGGCCGATGCGCCAATGGAGCCAGAAGGGGCGGAAGCGTACTACAGCGAGCGCTTGGTGCGCTTTGCCCGCCTGCCCTTCTGCTACCAACTTTTCGGCTTGCCACGGCAAATTCCCCCCCGGGCAGAACTGGGCCTGCCTGAGCGCGGCAGGCTCTACGGCTGCCCGCAATCGCTTTTTAAGCTTCACCCTGACTTCGACGCGGTGCTGGCCGCCATTGCCGAGGGCGATCCCGAGGGCCACATTGTCCTCGTCGACGGCTTGGCCAAGACTTGGAACGACCAGCTCAGGGCTCGCTGGGCAAAGAGCGCCCCCATCCTCAACGAACGGGTCTGCTTTGTGCCGCGCCAGCCCCTTGCTCGCTTCATGGCGCTGGTGGCCCATTGTGACGTTCTGCTGGATCCTGTCCATTTCGGCTCAGGCAACAGTCTCTACGAGGCCATGGCCTACGGCAAACCCATTGTCACCTGGCCTGGGCGCTTTGCCCGTGGGCGTTTGGTGGCGGCAGCCTATGAGCAGATGGGGATTGCCGAGATAGCGCCCATTGCCCCATCCCTCGACGCCTATGCGGCTACAGCCCTTGCTTTTGGCCGCGACAAGGAGCGCTGTCTGGCTTTTGCCACCAAGGCCGTAGAAGCAGCCGAAGCGCACCTGTACAACGACCTGCAGGCCGTGCGTCAGTTCGAGACCTTTCTCCTGGCGGCGCTGGAAGCGGCTGACCGTGGAGAGAAGCTACCCAGCGGTTTTCGGGTGCCACCCCCCGACACTGGGAGCTGAGATCCTGACTCCTGGGCAGAAGACAAGCTCCCCCGTATCCTTACCAGCTACTCAACGGGACACCGGAGCAGTGCCAAGCTCTAACTCCCCGTACAGGGCCACCACCCGCTGCAGCGCCCGTCGCCCTGCTGCCGTAGCGGGTATGCCGGTGGACAGGCGGTACTGCCTACCGCGGTACATCCAAGTCAGACTCAGTCAACCCTTGTCTTGAGTCACGTGGACAATTTCCTTTGGCTCTCTCTTTGCGGTCATTTTGCGATCACTCTACGCACCCAATTTACCCCCTTTTACGCCGAACTCGGCCTTACCCCCAACTGAGGTTTTAGCTTGGAAGTGCTTATCTGGAGCGGGTTTTGCGGTTTAGTTCAGGGCGTATCGGCTGGAAGCGGGCGGACGGAATCGAACCGACAACAGCAGTTTGGAAGACTGCGGTTT
>NZ_JANSJI010000054.1:0-2320 GCF_047462475.1 Synechococcus sp. H55.11 | reverse complement strand
GGGCGGTCCTTCGGAGGAAAAGATCCTGAACCAGGCTCGATTTGCCTTTCAGGTGATCAGTGAAATCCGCAATCTGCGAAACACCCGGGGCATACCCCCGCGCAGGCCGTTAAAGCTTTACACCGGCAGCAATTCAGAACTGCCAGCCGGTTATTTCCAATCCGTCATCCGGAAACTGGCCCATGTAGAAGAGATTGTAGCTGGAAAGCCTGTTGAAGGCCATTGTGCACCATTACTGGTTGGCACAACGGAATTCTTCATTCCGCTTGACCAACAGTTAAACCGCGAGGCGGAAAGGGCATCCTTGCAAAAGGAACTGGAATACCAGCGCGGATTTCTGGAAAGTGTAAACCGAAAGCTCAGCAACGAGCGGTTTGTTACCAGCGCTCCGGCATCTGTTGTAGAAAACGAGCGGAAAAAGAAAGCCGATGCAGAGGCACGGATCCGGGCACTGGAGGCGCAGCTGGCGCAATTGTAAACTCCCTGCTTCCCGCTATAAGCGGGCCGCAAACAGCAATTCAATGTTTTTGTGTTTCAAACCAAACCTGCGGGCAATGAACTCGTTGGTCAGACTTCCGCGATACGTATAAACTCCCTTCATGAACCACTTGTGCGAGAAAATCATCTGCTCCATACCCCCTTCTTCAGCTGCCCGCAGGATGGTAGGAGTAAAAATATTACTCAATGCGGTAGTGGCCGTATGGGCAACCCGTGATGCAACGTTGGGCACGCAGTAATGAATAACATCGTACTTACGGAATACAGGTTTGTCCAACGTGGTGATTTCTGAAGTTTCCACGCACCCGCCCTGATCAATACTCAGGTCGATGATGAGCGAATCGGGCTTCATGCGACTCACCATTTCCTCCGTAATTACCACACGTGCACGGCCTCGCTCAGCACGGAGGGCACCGATCACCACATCGGCTGTTTTGAGTGTTTCACTCAGGGTAAGCGTGTCGATCGTGGAAGTGTACACCTGTTGACCGAGCAGATGCTTGATCCGCCTGAGTTTATACAGATGATTATCGAAGATCTGTACTTCGGCTCCCATACCCAGAGCAGCCCGGGCAGAATACTCAGCCACGGTGCCTGCCCCGATAATTACAACTTTGGTAGGCGGAACACCTGTAATACCTCCAAGTATTATGCCTTTGCCGTTATAGGCAGTGCTGAGGTATTCGGCAGCGATGAGCATCACTGTGCTTCCGGCTATTTCACTCATAGCCCGGATGATGGGCATACCTCCTGCCTTATCTTCGATGAATTCAAAAGCCAGAGCCGTAACCTTTTTGCGCATCAGGGCTTGAATATACTCCCCTTGCAAGTGTCCCAGCTGAAGTGCTGAAATGAGGGTCTGTCCGGGTCGCATCAATTCAATCTCATCGAGAGTCGGGGGTTCTATTTTCAGAATTACATCAGCTTTATACACCTCCTGAGGAGAATACACAATGGTCGCCCCGGCTTCAGAATATTGCTGATCGGAAAATTTTGATCCAGACCCTGCTTTGGTCTCCACCCACACCTGATGCCCGTTGTTGACCAGTAAGGCTACAGCATCGGGTGTCAAGGTGATGCGGTTTTCCTGTAGTGATATTTCCCGGGGAAGGCCAATGAAAAACGATCCCTTTTTTTTCTTCACCGGAAGTAATTTTTCCTGTGGCACCCAGCTGGCCTTTGCTAGTGTTTCAAAACCGGGTTTTTTCTTTTCAACCATACTGCTTAACTTCTATACTTCTGTGGTTTTCATCTTCCGGAATCAGTTTCAACTCCAGGTAGCTGTCAGGCAAAATCCGTTGCACTTTTTCAGGCCACTCTACAAAGCAGTAGGCACCGGAAAAAAGGTACTCTTCGGCACCTATATCCATGGCTTCGTACACATCCTTCAGGCGATAGAAGTCAAAATGAAAAACCTTGGCGCCACTTGCTGCCTCATATTCATTGATCAGCGAAAAAGTGGGGCTGCTCATCCCATCCTGTACCCCCAGATGCCGGCAGAAAGACTTAATCCACGTGGTTTTGCCAGCACCCAGCGGACCGGAGAGCGTAAAAACCCGTTTTTCCGGGTAAAGCCTGAGCAGCTCAGCGGTCAGTGTATCCAGTTCTTCGAGACCCACGTGCCTGTACTTCAACTCCCGACCCTTACCCAGCATTTTTCGAAGATAAGAAAATTATAGGGATTATCACCTCTTCGAGACTGATGCCTCCGTGCTGAAAAGTGTCGCGGTACAGGTTCACATAGTAATTGTAGTTGTTGGGATAGGCAAAAAAGTAGTCCTCAATGGCAAAAGCATAGCTGGAAGATACATGGGGCCTGGGG
>NZ_JANSJI010000053.1:0-8698 GCF_047462475.1 Synechococcus sp. H55.11 | reverse complement strand
TGCCTAGGATTGAGAAAGCGACCTAGGGCGAGGTCATTGTGGCGCTGCGCGATGAATACGCTCATTGGAACCGAGCCATTATTCAATGGGCAACACTGGGAGTTCCTTACAACACGCCAGTCTACCTTAGTGTAGATCAAAAAGTTTTAGCAGGTCTGGGCCTAGGCACAGTTAAGGATTTCTGCCAAGCCGTGCGCGCCCAGGTGGCAGATGGCAATCGGCTGCAGTTATCGGCTTTGCAAAACCAGGGATCGTCCGAACCGGCAGGGGTGGCCTTCTTGGCGCTGATGGTACTCGCCGCCAACGACATGATGAGAGATGACAAGCTGGATGCCAATGACTTCTTCACCCATTTTTGCCAACGGTTGGAAATACCTGGCGACACCCGTCCGATAGGGATGAAAGCCGGAGATGAAGAAAGCTTGTGGCAGGAGTGGAACCGGTGGCTAGAGGAAAAAGGATGGATTGCCACCGCCAAACCAGGGGAAGGCTCGCGCCGGTATTTGAATTACCCCATTTCCCAGGCCTTGCTGCGGGAGGCGGACACCCAAAAGTTATGTCGCATGTTTTACGAGAAAAAGTGGACTACGGCCCGCAGCGAAACCCAGTTGCTGGTGGATTTGGCGAGCGAAAAGAACCTAAACCAACATCTGGCAGAGCTGCTGGACGACCGCCAGCGACACGAAGTCCTGGGCGCCGAAATCCTAGCCGTCCATCAAGAGTGGTTGGATGCAGGACGCCCGGAACCGCAACGATTTAGCCGAGCGTACCAGCCCCCCACGCGTCTGACTGCAGGGCTGTATCGCACCGAGGATCGGTGGGGGGATCCAGCATACTACCTTTATCCCAAGCTGCCGCGTCACTGGCCAGTTGCAGAGGTGACGGTAGAAAACTTAGGTCGCCTGCGCTTGGAGCGCGTAGGTTGGTTTTACCCCGTTGGCAAGCCACTCTCTGCTGGCGATCTAGCTGAGGGGAGAGCCTGGCCTATTCGCGGCCATGCCCACTTGCGGGAGCTCCAACTGCCGGCTCGAGATTTCTGGGTCTTGGTGCCCGATCCTGAGAACCCTGAGTCCGGTGCTCTAGCCAGTTGGGGAGCGCCCAAACTTGGCAGTCACTTCACTGTGTTGTTTCGGGAAGCCCTGTGGCCGGATTTGCAGCGGCTGCGCGAAGAAAGCCTGCTGCAATGGTCGGGCGAGCGCCAGCCTGCGTTTGCCGAAACTTCTGACTGGTGGGAAATCCAAGAATGTCAGGTGCTGGCCCCCGTATGGGACGGTTTGTTTTTACAACATCCCGAGTTGAAAGAAGCCTTGCAGCCGCGCGATCGCCTGCACATTGCCTTGAGTGGCGGATTACGGGTACCCCAAGGACGGGCTTGGCTGAAGGATCACTTACCACAGGTGACCGTGTACGGATTTCAGCCTACGGCAGCGGTGACCCTGACTGAAGTGGTCACTGGGAACATATACCTTCAAGGAGACCATCGCTCTACCAACCAGCCTTGGGATTTGCCAGCAGACTTACCTCCTGGTACTTATCGAATCCAAGTTCGGAGCGGAACTGCCCACCAGGAACGCTCTTTAAAGATTCTGAATTGGGATGATTTGTCATTAGCTTGTGTAGTAGGAGAATGATCTTATGTCTAAGCTGATTTACTGGCTCTTTCACACTCGTTGCAAGAAATTTAAGCCACAAAAGCTGTTAGAGCACTTACAGAAGCGAATTACTCAAGAAAATTTAGTAGATGTCATATCTCATGTTCGAATTGAGAAAGGTATCAAGAAAAAAGGCGAGTACTACTTCTACTTGGGTATTGATCCGAAGGCACGCCCTGATTGGGAATCCAGACAAAAAGACAATCTTGAGAAATTTCTTAAAACAATAAGCGGTATTAATAAGGCTGCAAGGCAAGAATTTTACTGGGAAGAAATTCGACACATGGTGGGTATCGCCTACGATTTAGAGCAGGATATCCAAACTATAAGGTATTTCGAAGTCAAACGGCTGCCTAAAGTCAACCCATTTCGTTTGGAAACACCTATAGCTGAGTCGGCAGAAAGCGATCGCTCTCGAGCGTGCGAACAACTGCTTTGGTGGCTATCGGCAGCCGGTTCCGGTTCTTGGGAAACCTTTCAAGCCGTATGCGATCGCCTAGACCTACCCCAACCACGTCGGTTGTTGCGTCGGCTACAATTGCTGGGGCATCTCACGGTGGCTCGAGATGGCAGACGCTGGCAGATGCAGCCGCCTTCCTTGCAGCCGGTCGGTGAAAATTGCTACGTGCTGTACGGTCAGCGGAATGCAGCTCTCCAGAAAGATCTTCAGCAATTGGGTCGCCTTAAGGAGATCCCCCAATCTCGAAAGGATGCGCCACCCTGCTGGCAGTTCGAGCTGCAGACTGATGTTGCCACGGCGATCGCCAAGTTGCGAGCCAGCTACCCTACCCTAGGCATCCGCCCGGTCGAGGCTCCTCCCCAGTGGGACAATTGGGTGGCTACACTGGACGTTGTCGATTGGGTGCCACTCCACCGCTATCGGCTGAAGCGTTATGATGGGAGCCACTTCGCAGACGTGCCGACTGCTGAGGAAACAGGTTTCTACGAATTGCATGAGAAGGGATCCCCACAACAGCATGCCCTGTTCTACGACCGCGAGCAAGACAGGTGGTACAGCGGCGAGTGGTACGGCTTACGTTTTTTGGCTTTGACTCGCCTTGCTTCCGAAAACCTATCAGTTAAGTACGACCCAAATAGCCGAGAATTATCGATCCCTATCAGCCAGCGCTGGCCGCTAGCCTACAAACGCTATTTGGTCATGCAATCCGGCTGTTTGCCTTGCTACAGACCTGAAACAGAGGAACTGGTTTATCAGAACATTACGCCAACTGCATGGCAAATCATCGGCGAGCGGCTGCCGCTGCTCGATTTGGAGAAATAGCTAAGGTTTTTGCCCAAAGCCAAGGAGAAATCATGTACGACCTCATCGGCACCTATCAGCGATTGGATCGAATCTATCAGCTTTACATTAAGAGTGCTTTTCCCTTACGGTATCCTGCTCTTAGCGCCGAGCGCGATCGCCACTTGCATTACAGCCCTGATCATCCTCTGCTCAGTGTTCCTCCTCTACTGGAGCCCACACCCGTCTACCCTTCTTCTGGCAAAACCCTCGAGGAAGCAGCAAAAGCTTTACCCACTGGCTATGAAGACTTGGCCCACCTCGGTCGTTCCTTGTTCCCGAACTTACCCCTCTATGAGCACCAATGGCAGAGTTTGAAAGCAGCCATCGTTGATCAAAAGGATATTGTGGTAACGACGGGAACTGGCTCCGGCAAGACCGAGTGTTTTTTGTTGCCAATCCTAGCCCACCTTGCGCGGGAATCCCGTAGTTGGGATCCGATGTCTGAAAGCGGGGATACGTTTTGGTGGCAGGAGGAAGACAATCCAAATTGGGTGCCACAGCGCCAAGAGCAAAAACGACCGGCGGCAATCCGGGCGCTCATTCTCTATCCCCTAAATGCTTTGGTGGAGGATCAATTGCGCCGGTTGCGCAAAGTGTTGGATGGCCCAGAAACCCATGAATGGCTTGATCGCGAGCGGGGTTGCAATCGCATCACCTTCGGTCGTTACACGGGTCAGACCCCCCTCCCCGGCTATCCCACTTCCGATAAGGTCAAGGAATTAGCCCGGCAATTGCGAGAGTTGCAAGCGGAGCAGGAAAAGGTTGCCGTCCAGAGCCAAGACCCAGATTTGAGGTTTTACTTTCCGCGCTTGGATGGAGGAGAAATGCGCTCGCGCTGGGATATGCAAGCGCATCCCCCGGACATCTTGATTACCAACTATTCCATGCTCAACATCATGCTGATGCGGCAAATCGAGGCCGGGATGTTCGAGCAAACGAAAAGGTGGCTGCAAGAGAATCGCGAGCGCAAATTCTTGCTCGTGGTCGATGAGTTGCACACTTACCGAGGGACGCCAGGCTCAGAAGTGGCCTACTTGCTGCGCTTACTGCTGTACCGTTTGGGGCTAACAGTCAACTCAGAACAACTGCAGGTTTTGACCACCAGTGCCAGCTTGGAAGAGGGCGAGGCAGGCCGCAAGTTTCTCCGGGAGTTTGTTGGGCGCGATCGCTTTGTGGTGATTGCCGGGGAACAAGTTCCTCCGGTTCCCAAGGCGCCAGCACAAGTGCGTCAGCATCAAGCTGCTTTTGCTCAGTTTGCCAGCGATGTGCAGCCGGATCCCCTCCAGCCGCTGCGCCCTCTCCCAGTCACTAAAGAAGCCCTGACGAGGCTGGTGCGGGCTTTGGGCAGCGATCCCAGCTTGGGATCCCCAGAGCAGGCTTTGGGGGAGTGCCTCGAGGGACTCAACGTTGCAGATGCGCTGCGGGAGGCCTGTCGGCAGGCTAGCGGCAGCGTGCGCGCCACCCCCATCCAAAAAGTTGACCAGCAACTGTTTCCAGGCGCACCCGTGCCTGCAGGCGGTCTGGTCTCTGAGGCCTTGCGGGGACTGTTGATGGCAACGGCAGTAGCGAAGCGAGAAGATGGGCGATCGCCCCAGCCCGTGCGCGGCCACCTCTTCTTTCACAACCTGCAAGGCCTGTGGGCGTGCAGCAGCCCCAAGTGCAGCGTTGCCCAACGCCCTCAAGAGGACAACCAACCCCCTCCGCCTATCGGTGCCTTACATAGCCAGCACCGCCTCAGTTGCGACTGCGGGGCACGGGTTCTGGATTTGATCGTCTGCGAAGTTTGCGGGGAGGTATTCCTAGGGGGTTATGCTTACTCGTCTGGCAAGTCGGTTATCCTCACTCCCGATCAACCTGATCTAGAAGGCATTCCCGATTTAGTAAGCCTCACCCAAAAATCCGGGAACTATCGCGTTTTTTGGCCCCTCCCCCATGACCCAGAACCTTGGGCGACCGAGCCGCAAGATCTGGAGTGGAGCGCTGGAAAAGTCAAGCGGCGGTGGGTCGAGGCCAAACTCAACCCCGCTACGGGCGAACTCAACAAAGAGAAGACACCTCCTAAAGAAGGCGAGGTTCCTGGCTGGGTGTACCAAGTAGAGGCCGAGAACCAGCCTGCCTTGCCGACCCGTTGCCCGCGCTGCGATACCGATCGCGCCCGCCGCGAAGCCTATCCCACCCCGCTACGTGTGCATCGCACTGGATTTCAGAAAGCCTGTCAGGTGATTGCCGGCGCTTTGTTGCGGGAAATGCCGACGCCGCAATCCCGCAAGCTGGTGATTTTTTCCGATAGCCGCCAGGACGCCGCCAAATTGGCTGCTGGGATGGAAATGGATCACTACCGCGATATGGTGCGCTTGTTGCTGGTGCGATTGGCGCGGGAGTACTGGCAAGACCTGCGGGCTTTTCTGCGCAGCATTTTACCTACCCCAGAGCAACGGCAGCAACGGTTGCGCGGCTATCCCAAGCTGCTGGAAGACGTTGAGCGGATGGCGGAGGATTGGGCGGCACGCAATCGCTTTGCCAATCTGCAGCCTACCCTTGCTACCGAGGCATTGTTTTGGGCGCAGGACATGCCGCCGGCCGATCCTGAGGCACGCCAACAATGGCTAGCAATGCTCGAGTCTTACCCCGGGCAAGTTCCACTCCTCAAGCTTCGACGCACTCTGGCAGACCGCCTCTTACAGTTGGGACTATGCCCTGGTGGTATGTCCTTTAGCGCCCTCTACTATGCCATCAACAAGGATCGGCATCACTGGACGGAGCTTTACAACTGGCAAAACAACCCAATAACACGAAGAGCCGACCGCCCGACTCCAGAGCAAGAAAAACACCTGGACAAGCTCAATGCCTACTTGGCCGATGAAATGATGTTCGCGCTGTTTGCCCATGCGGTCAGAAACACTGAGTCTTTTGGCCAGGGCTATGTTACGGCTAAAGTCCCTCCGGAACTGCAAGAAGTTGTGAGTGCTGTCATCCGCCAACTGGGAGTTCGCAAGCAGCATCGATTCTCCAAGTACTACAGGGTTGATTCTAATCGGGAACTGCCGAGGTGTGTGGTTCGATACCTGGAAAGGTTAGAAGAGCAGGGCAAGCCAGGACTGAAATCGCAGATTGAGGGGGAGTTGCGCAAGATCGGTAGCAGTAGCTCGGACGGACTGGTTTTGGATCCAGATTGCCTCTACCTCGTGCCTGTCTCTCGCGAAGGTCTTCAAGGCTACCGCTGTCCTCAGTGCAGCGCCTTTTACTTGCATGCCGCGGGGGGATGGTGCCCGGAGTGCAGCGGCGGCCACAACACCAGCCGACACTCTGACCCGCAGGTCATCCGATTGCAGCCGAGCAGCTTGCCGCGCGACTTGGACTACTACGCCTACCTCTCCGATCCTGACAACGAACCGTTTCGGATGAATGCTGCCGAATTAACTGGCCAAACGGACAAAGAGGATCGCCTCAGACGGCAGCGCTGGTTTCAGGACGTATTTTTGGAAGGGGAAATACCGCTGGCTCAGGGCATTGATTTGCTGAGCGTGACCACCACCATGGAAGCTGGGGTAGACATCGGCGGGCTGTTGGCGGTGATGATGGCGAACATGCCGCCGCGGCGTTTCAACTACCAGCAGCGGGTGGGACGGGCTGGGCGGCGCGGCGCCGGGGTTTCCTTGGCGATTACGTTTTGCCGAGGCCGCAGCCACGACGATTTTTACTTTCAGCGCCCTGAGGCTATTACCGGCGATCCGCCACCTCCCCCTTACATCGATCTGCGCAGCCGTAGTATTGCCCAGCGCGTCATCGCGAAAGAGGTTTTGCGACAAGCTTTTCAGGAAGTCTCACAACAAGATCTATCCGCTGCAGTGGATCTCGAAGACGTGACCAGCATCCACGGGGAATTTGGCCTAGCCGAAAACTGGCCAAAGGTGGAACCATCGGTTCGCAACTGGATTGCTAGCCATGACCAAGAGATTCGAACCGTGATTGCTCAACTTTGCCAGCAAACTCATCTCTCGGTTGACGAGCAACAAGCCTTACATCGCCACATCCGCGAGGAGTTGGTCGATAAGATTAACGAGATTGCCGCTTCCAACGCCTACAGACAAACTCAACTCAGCGAGCGTTTGGCCAATGCCGGCATCTTACCCATGTTTGGCTTTCCCACGCGGGTGCGATTGCTCTACACTCGCTGGTCAGCTAGCCAAGGCACCATCGATCGTGACTTGGATACGGCGATCGCACAATTTGCCCCCGGCTCAGAAATCGTCAAAGATCGGGCGGTACACACCGCCTGCGGGCTGGTGGAGTTGGCGCCTCACAAAAGAGGCGTGCAATCGCGTCCCGGTTTGGTGCCACCCCTTGACCAACCCAACCGCTGGTTGGGATTTTGTCGCAACTGCCAAGCCATGATCGAGAACTACCAACCTCAGCCGCCCCTTTCTTCTCCTCCTGCGTTCAAGCCGGCGGATCAAACTTGCCCTGTATGCGGGCAACCCACCCTCCGCTGTATCGATGCCCGTGAGCCGACAGGCTTTTTCACCAACTTGGAGCCGCGGGATTTCGACGGTCAATTTGAGTGGCAACCCCGCGTTAGCCGGCCCACCCTGGGCGTGCCTGAGCTTGAGCGCGAAGCGAAGACTGGTAACGCTCACCTGCAGGGTGGCAGCGGCAACGTTCTAATCGTCAACGATCGCGGCGGCGATGGTGGTTTCCGGCTGCAAGCGGCGGAAGTTTTTGGCCAGAAGCAGGCGGGAGCCTATGTCTGCCTCGATCCCTATTCGCAAGCCCAAGGGGAACAAGTCAAAGGGATCGGCCCTACCTATCGAATTGCCTTGCTGTCCAAGCGACGCACTGATGTGCTGCTGGTCGGCTTTCAGACTTGGCCAACTGGCGTGTTTGCCGACCCAAGGACTTTGGAAGGGCGAGCAGCTTTGTATTCTTTTGCGTTTTGGTTGCGGGCGGCTGCCTGTGCTTTTCTGGATGTGGATCCTGACGAGTTGCAAGCCAGCTTTCAGACCACAGCAGAGGCCGGTCGAGTGGTGGGAAGAGCTTTTCTGTTTGATAGGCTGGAGAACGGCGCAGGGTACTGCCTCCACCTTGCCCAGCCGGAAGTTTTCTCGAAGCTGCTGGAACGGGAGAGCGTAGCTCAACCCAATAGCTTAGCCGCCCGTTGGCTGCAGCACCAAGAGAGCTGCGACACGTCTTGCAACAACTGCTTGCGCGATTATTACAACCTGGTTTACCACGGGCTGTTGGACTGGCGGCTGGCCTTGGATATGGCTCGCCTCCTGCGAGATGCTGAGGCGCCGGTCGATTTGCAAACCCCTTGGGGGGAAGGTCAGGAGAATCCTTGGCGGCGCCTGGTGGAGCGAGCACTGCCGCCGCTGCTGGAAAACTTAGGCTTCCAGAGAGCGCCTCAGGACTTTCCGCTGCCGGTGTGGACGGGAAATAAAGGACGGGAAGTGCGGATCGTGCGCCATCCCCTCTGGACTGACGGGCACCCTATCTGGAAACAAACTTTTGGGCAGGTTCAGCAAGCTTATCCCCAGGCCAACATTCAGGCAATCAATCCCTTCTTGACCCTGCGGCGACCGGGGGATGTCTTGGCGAAGACAACAAAACCTACCCGCTCTAAGCATTCATAAACCTGAAAGTTCAAATAGGTGTGCAGCTGGCTTGAGAATAGCTGTTCGCTGGCCGCAGTTCTAGAGTCGGCTGGAGACGAGCAGCAAATAGTTAAGCTAGCTACAAAATCTCT
>NZ_JANSJI010000052.1:0-2336 GCF_047462475.1 Synechococcus sp. H55.11 | reverse complement strand
ACAGGTGTTATTGTCTCAGCTTTGGCCGGGCTTGTCCCCAAAAACCCAAGTGGGGCTCAGAATAGGCTAAGCCTAAGACGTTGCCTCCGGCAGCCTTACGTCGATCTCCAACTTCCCTCTTTCAAAGGGAGAGGGGTCGGAGGTGTTCGCGCTGGCTGCGCGGAGCGCTTGGGCTAACTCTCTTCTGAAAAGCTGTGGAGTGGCGTTAGCGCTGGCATAACAAAGGGATGAGCGCCAAACTAGCGGTGGTGTCTGGTAGGGGTTGTGGTGGAAGTCAGATCTAGGGCTGGGCTACGGCGAGCTGAGCCCAAAAAACCGGAGACAGAGCAGAAGGGCCGGCAACTTGCCCACCGATACAGAAGAGGTGCTTGGCCCCCTTCACTGCCAAGCTCCAGGCGGTGGAGAACAACGTTGGGTTGGCTCCTGGGGGAACGGATCCCGACAGCTCGCCAGCTCGACTTCCGCGCCGGCATGACCGGCTTGGCTTTAATCATTGCCCTATTCCTGACAGGAGCACGTCTGGTTTATTTGCAACATCAACAGGCGCCCCTGTTGCAGCAGCGAGCTGAGGCCCAGCAGCGGGCTCAGTTGAGACCCTTCATCCCTCGTCGCTCGATTGTGGATCGCCGCTCCCTTGCCCAGCAGCAGGCAGAATTGCTGGCCGTGGATCGCCCTGTCTATACCCTCTGGGCCCATCCTCGCCTCTTCGGCAGCACCCCCGAGGACATTGCCGCTGCCCTTGCTCCCCTATTGCGGCGGCCGGTGGAACAATTAACGCGACAACTGTCGGCCAATCATGCAGTGCGGGTGGAGCGTTGGGTATTGCAGGAAGTGGCCGATCAAATTCAGGCTCTGCATCTGGATGGCCTAGAGCTGGTGAGCGAGCGGCAACGCATCTACCCTCAAAAAGAGATGGTTGCCGAGGTAGTAGGCTATGTGGATCTGGATCATCAGGGCCAGGCGGGAGTGGAATATTCTCAACAGGAGCTGCTGGAGCGTACTGTGCAACCTGTCACTATTCCTCGCGATGGCTACGGACGACTGCTGGCTGCCGAGGTGCCGGAAGGGCTGCTGCAATCCCGCGAGATGGTGCTGCAGCTCACCCTAGATATGCGCCTGCAAAGGGCTGCCCGCGCCGCCCTGAAAGCTCAACTGCAACGGTTTCGAGCGCTGCGGGGCACGGTGATCGTCCTCCAGCCCCACACGGGGGAGATCTTGGCTCTGGTGGCCGAACCTACCTACGACCCCAACCGCTACTTCGAGTATGACCCCGGCCTTTTTCGCAACTGGGCTGTAACGGATTTGTATGAGCCGGGATCCACCTTCAAGCCCATCAACATCGCCATTGGACTGGATGCCGGCGCCTTTAGAGCCGATGAACGGGTGTATGACGAAGGACGGATCCTGATCGGTCAGTGGCCCATCCAAAACTACGACTACCACCAGCGGGGGGCCCATGGCTGGATGAGCGTCACCGATATCCTGCGCCAGTCCAGCAACGTGGGCATGGTCCATCTGATGCGCAAACTGGATCCCCGCCAGTACTACAATGCCTTGGTACGGTTGGGATTGAATGAGCGCAGTGGTGTGGATCTGCCCTTTGAGCCGGCCAGCCGTTTGAAGCCGCTGCGGCAATTCGTAACCGTGCCGGTGGAGCGAGCCACCGTTGCGTTTGGCCAGGGGCTGGCCCTCACCCCCCTGCAGTTGGCCACTTTGCATTGCATCATCGCCAACGGCGGGCTGAAAGTGCAGCCCCATGTGGTGCGCGGTCTGGTGGAAAAGGATACAGACACCTTGGTTTGGGGATCCCCGCAACCCCAGCCGGTGCGGGTGCTGTCGGAGCAGGCCACCCTGGCGGTGCGCATCCAGATGCGGGACGTGGTGGATTTTGGCACCGGGCAATCGGCCAAGATCGAGGGGTATGAGATCGGCGGCAAAACAGGTACCGCCCAGAAAGCAGGGCCGCGGGGGGGCTATCTGCCCGGCAAACGCATCACCAGTTTTGTGGGCTACTTCCCGGCCCTTCGCCCCAATTACGTGATCCTGGCAGTGCTCGACGAGCCCCAGGGGGAAGATGCTTTCGGCTCGACGACGGCGGCTCCCGTGGTTCGCTCGGTCATTGAGGAGATCATCACCCTAGAAGGGATCCGCCCCAATTCTACCGAGCGTGGCTACAGCAACTGAAAGCGGGGGCTAGGATCTTCAATTAAGTTTAACTAGAGCTTTAACTAAATAGCAATGGAACGGATCGTGGCGTCGATCCCTAACTCCCCTCTCCCTGAGGGAGAGGGGCCGGGGGTGGTCGCGTGAGCGCTTCAGGAGTGTCTGAAATAAAC
>NZ_JANSJI010000051.1:0-8778 GCF_047462475.1 Synechococcus sp. H55.11 | reverse complement strand
TGAGGCCGTCGTTCCCAGGTAGGAGGGGGATGCAGCCGGTTCCTGGCCGTTTGACCTTTGCATTCTCTTCTCTTGCAGCAACGCTTGCCGCCAGCAACGGTAGAATGCCAGGCTGAGAGCAAAAGCAGTGTCGGCAACAGGTGAGGATATGGCGCAGCGTGCCCAGCAGGGATCCGCAGTTGGCAGCAATCGGTGGGAGTGGGGGAGAAAATCGCTCCGGCTTGTCTTAGCTGCTGTGTTGCTGTGGGCGGTTTGGCTGGGTGGGATCCCGGCCCTGGCGCTGCCGCAAGGGGATGCCATTACGGATCCGCGTACTCTCTTGCGGCGGGCGCTGCCCATCCAGGACAGCCGGATCTGGGAAATCGATGAGGCCATCACCAAAATTGAGAGCGACCTGAAGTACAACCGCTGGTCGGCGGTGCGGGGAGATGTGCGCCAGGTGGAGCGGCTTCTGGATCGCTACACGGATCCCCTCTTGGCGGAGTTGCCCCCTGAGCAGGCTGCTGCCGCCGCTGGAGAAGTTGCCGCTCTACGCCAGGAGTTGCAAACCATCGGCCAGGCCACGGAGCGCAAATCCAAGGGCAAAGAAGAGGCCCGCGCCGCCTACGACCGCCTCATAGACGAGCTGGGATCCCTGGAAAACCACTGGGTGGGGGCTTTTCCCTACGCGATCCCTGCCGAATATGCCGACAAGCCGCAGCTCCTGGGCCGGGCGGAAGCGGAGCTGAACACCACCGCCGGGCGCATGGTGATCACGCTGGATGGGTATAGCGCCCCCCTCACCGCCGGCAACTTTGCCGATTTGGTGCAGCGGGGCTTCTACGACGGCCTGACCTTTGACCGGGTGGAGAACTTCTTCCTGGTGCAAGCGGGGGATCCCCCAGGCCCTGCCGACGGCTATGTGGATCCGGCCACCGGCAAGGTTCGCACCATCCCGATGGAGATCCGGGTCAAAGGCGAGGTGGTGCCCCGCTACGGCCAGACCTTCGATCAACTGGGCCTGTGGGATGTAGAGCCGGCCCTGCCCTTTGCTGCTGAGGGGACGGTGGCCATGGCCCGCTATCCCGATGATCCCAACAGCGCCTCTTCTCAGTTCTTCATCTTCATGGCCGAGCCGGATCTCACCCCTGCCGGCCTCAACCTCATGGATGGCCGCTATGCCGTATTCGGTTATGTTACCGAGGGCACCGAGGTGCTGCGCAAGATCAAGCTAGGGGACCAGATCCTGAGCGCCCGGCTGATCTCAGGCCAGGAAAATCTCAAAAATGGGGCTTAGGGATCCGCGGCGCCACCGTTCGTTTCCTGTCTGACCGCATCGATCAGCCGCCGCACCGTCGCCGTCCCTGAGGAGGGCTTGAAGCGCAAGGGAAATTTGCCCCTGGCCAGCAGGCGCAGCCCCAAAGGCACCAAGCTGAGCAGCCCCTCCCGCCCCACCACCTGCAGGCCGAAGCGGCGCTCATCCACCCAACCACCGGAGCGCACCAGTTGCACCAGGGTCTTGCGGTGGCGGATGGCTATGTCCTGGGCACGAGAACGGTTGCCCGACAAAACAGGAGTCTGGTCTCGGGAGAGGATCCCTTGCTTGAGCTCGGTGATTTGATCCAGGGGCGCTACACCCATCGGGCAGACACTGTTGCAGTTCCAGCAGCGGGTACAGCCCCAGACGCCGGCCAAGCTATCTTGAGCTTGCAGGCGTTGTTCCCGTCGGCTGTCGCGGCTGTCTTGGACAAGGCGGTTGGCTTTGGCCAAAGCATGAGGGCCGACAAACTCCGGGTTCACCTCTTTGGCGTTGCAGTCGGAATAGCAGGCCCCGCAGAGAATACAGCCACCGGCAGCGTTGAGATGCTCCCGTTCGGCAGGCAACTGTAAAAATTCCCGCTCCGGGATGCGGCGCCCCGCCGTGCTGACAAAGGGATCCACCCGGCTGAGATCGTTCCAGAAGGGCTGCATATCCACCACCAGATCCCGCAGGACGGGCAGGTTGCCCAAAGGGCCGATGCGAATGGGCTGAGGGCTGCGGGGATCCAGCTCTTCGCCCACCTGTCGGCCACAGGCCAAAGTAGCCCTGCCGTTGATGCGCATGGCACAACTGCCACAGATGGTGTTGCGGCAGTTTTTGCGGAAGGCCAAGCTGCCATCCTGCTCCCACTTGATCCGGTTGAGGCAATCGAGAATGGTAGCGCCAGGAGATGTCTCCAGCCAGAAAGACTGCCAGCGGGGTGGCTCCGGCGGCAACTGTCGCAAAATCTGAAATTCCACTCGCATGGATCCGGAGAATGGGCAGGGGATCCCATCTTAGCGGCAGCGTGGGCAGGCGCGACTACAGCGCGCGGCTGAGGGCGCTACCCGGCCCCTGAAACAACAGCCAAGAGATCAGAAAGTTGGTAACAAACACGCCCAGCAGCGCCGTGACGACAGCATCGGTGGTGGAGCGCCCTACCCCCTTGGCGCCGCCGCTGGTGGAAAGGCCCCAGTTGGAGCCGACAATGGCGATCAGAGCCCCGAACACCATCGCCTTCAAACAACAGACGAGCAAGTCCCAAGGGGCCAGGAGATTCTGAGCCGAGGTGAGAAACACCGCGGAAGGAATGTTGTAGACCGAAGCGCAGATGATCATCCCTCCCACTAAGCCGGTTAGCAAGGAGAGGATGGTGAGCACCGGCAGCATCAGCCCTGAAGCCACCACCCGCGGGATCACCAGGTAATCCACCGGATCGGTGCGCAACAACAGCAGAGCGTCGATCTGCTCAGTGACTTTCATGGTGCCCAGCTCGGCGGCAAAGGCGGATCCCACCCGTCCGGCCAGGATCACCGCCGTCACCACCGGCGTCAGCTCGCGGGCCAGGGCAATGGCCAAAACCCCGCCGATGAGGGAAGAGGCCCCGAAATTGATGAACTCGCGTGCCAACTGAATGGTGAAAACGCCGCTGATCACCACCGCCGTGATCAAAACAATCAGCAGCGACTCCAGCCCCACTGTCGCCAGTTGCTCCAGGGTGTTGCGCCGATGAATACGGCCTTGCAGCAGGTGCAAGATCACCTGACCGGCCAGGAGAAAACTGCTGCCCACCCGCTGCAACCAGTTCATGATCTTTGTCTCAAGGGTTTCAAGAGGCTGATACGGCTGACGGCTTCGCCTCAGGTTCTGCCGGCAGCTGGAAGCTGGGCACAAACGAGGCCCGCGTCAAGGGTTGGTCGATAATTAGCCCTTCCCCCCCCAACACCTCGAGGGCGCGCCCCTCGACGGAGATCCACACCCGCGCGCCGGGGTTCTGGCTGGTGGCCGTGTAGAGCACCTGCGCGATCCGGCTCATCATCGCCGTGGATCCCCCCCCTTGCGTGAATTCAGAAGAGAAATTGAGGAAAATATCGTTGCCTTCCACCCGCACATCCAGCAGCCGCGTCTGGGAGGGGATAGCGGTGGCAAGGTGGGGATCCCGGGGGCCGGCAATCAGCTCTTCCAAGGCCAGACGAATGGCCTCTTGGGTGTCAAAAGCGCGCAGGGAGCGCTCCTGCTGCACGTAGTAGATGGAATTGTCAGCACTGGTCAGCCAATACAGAGAAAGGGTTTGCCGCGGCCCGATGCTGTACCACCAAGCTCCCCCCATCACCCCCAACCCCAGCAAAAAGCCGAGGATCCCCAGTTGCAGAGCCGGGCCGCGCCGGGGGCGAGGACGCCGTCCTCCCAAGCGGACGGAGCCAAGCTGTGCAGTACGCCCTCCGTAGTGATCCATCGCTGCCATTCCCCTGTCTTGCCTAGCTCTAGGGTAGCGAAGAAAAGCCCACCCTGTCGCAGAACAAGCGCAGCAGCAACCGGATCCCTTTATCTGTATGATGATTAATGACTTATCAACATCAACCCGGCTTTGCTGAGTCGATAGCTGCGCACACAAGGAGCTGAGCCTCAACTATGGTTACTGCCACCGCTACTGCCACCAATGTTGGCTACATTACACAGGTCATTGGCCCTGTGATCGACGCCGAGTTTCCCAGCGGCAAGCTGCCCGAAATTTACAATGCCCTCAAGGTGGAGGGCACAACCGAAAGTGGCCTGAAGATCAACATCACCTTCGAGGTGCAGCAGCTTCTGGGAGACAACCGCGTGCGGGCGGTGGCCATGTCCTCTACCGATGGCTTGGTACGGGGCATGCCAGTGGTGGATACGGGCGCTCCGATTACCGTACCGGTTGGGCAGCCCACCCTAGGTCGTATTTTTAATGTGCTGGGAGAGCCGGTTGACCAAGGGGAGCCCGTTCAAGCTCAAGAATTTGCCCCCATCCACCGCAGCGCGCCGGAGTTTGTCAATTTGACGATTAAGCCAGAGCCCTTTGAAACGGGCATTAAGGTGATCGACCTGCTGGCCCCCTTCAAAAAGGGCGGCAAGGTGGGCCTGTTTGGCGGCGCCGGCGTAGGCAAGACGGTGCTCATCCAAGAGCTGATCCACAACATCGCCGAGGAGCACTCCGGCCTATCGGTGTTTGCCGGCGTGGGAGAGCGCACCCGCGAGGGGAACGACCTCTACAACGAGATGAAAGAATCGGGGGTGCTGGACAAGGTGGCGCTGGTGTACGGCCAGATGAACGAGCCGCCGGGCGCCCGTATGCGGGTGGGCCTGACTGCCCTGACGATGGCGGAGTACTTCCGCGACGTCAACAAGCAGGATGTGCTGCTGTTTATCGACAACATCTTTCGCTTTGTGCAGGCCGGGTCGGAAGTGTCGGCGCTGTTGGGCCGCATGCCCTCAGCGGTGGGGTATCAGCCTACCCTGGCCACCGAAATGGGCAACCTGCAAGAGCGCATCACCTCCACCAAGCAGGGATCCATCACTTCGGTGCAGGCGGTGTATGTGCCTGCTGACGACTTGACGGATCCGGCGCCGGCGACGACGTTTGCCCACTTGGATTCAACGGTGGTGCTGTCGCGCAGCTTGGCCGCCAAGGGCATCTACCCGGCGGTGGATCCCCTGGATTCTTCCTCCACGATTCTGCAAGCCGACATTGTGGGCGAGGAGCACTACAACACCGCTCGGGCGGTGAAGCAAACGCTGCAGCGCTACAAAGAGTTGCAGGATATCATCGCCATTCTGGGGTTGGACGAGCTGTCGGAAGAAGACAAGCTGGTGGTGGCCCGCGCCCGCCGTATCGAGCGCTTCCTGTCGCAGCCGTTCTTTGTGGCGGAGGTGTTCACCGGCTCGCCCGGCAAGTACGTGAAGTTGGAGGACACCATCAAGGGCTTCCAGCGCATTTTGTCGGGGGAACTGGACGATCTGCCGGAGCAGGCTTTTTACCTGGTGGGCACCATCGAAGAGGCCATTGAGAAGGCGGAGAAGCTCAAGTCTAAGTAATGCCCTCAGCCCCAGCCCCGCTCCCGGCGGGAGAGGGGAGTTGATGACTGCTAGGGATCCTCGGCCACAGGCCCGAAGCGGTAGCCTTTGCCATAGACGGCGTGGATCAACTCGGGGGAGCCGGGCAAGCGCAGGCGACGCCGCAACAGGCGTACCTGGGCGGCCAGGACGTTGCTGCTGGGGGGATCCTCGCCAGCCCACACCTGTTCGTAGATCTGCTCGTGGGTGAGCAACTGGCCAGGGTGGGTCATGAAGTACTCCAGCAGGCGGAATTCCTTTTGGGAGAGGTGGATCATCCGCCCCTGGCGGTAGGCCACTTGGTTCTCCCGATCCAGCTCCAGATCCCCAATTTGCAGGCGAGGGATCCCTTCGCCGGGGCCGGCAGCCCGCCGCAAGAGGGCCCGCACCCGCGCCAGCAGCTCCCGCAGCTCGAAGGGCTTGACCAGGTAGTCGTCGGCGCCGGCGTCCAGCCCTTCCACCCGGTCGTCGAGGGTATCTTTGGCGGTTAGGAAGAGGATGGGGGTGGCGCGGGACGCAGTTTTTTCCACCTGGCGCATCCGTTGGCAGAGGGAGAGGCCGGACAGGCCCGGCAACATCCAGTCCAGTACCAGTAGGTCGTAGGGTGGAGCTGGGGGCTTCTGCAGCAGCTCCCAGGCACTGTTTCCCTCGTAGGCCACGTCCACGCTGTGGCCCTCTCGCCGCAGGTGCTGGGCCAGGGAATCGGCCAACTCCACTTCGTCGTCCACCAACAAGATGCGCGCCATGCTCTAGGAGTCTGTCTCGTCGTCGGTTGCAGAAGAAAGCTCGACTGCCGAGGAGCAATCCGAGCCGGGCAGCGGCTCCAGTTGCAAAGAGAGATCATAAAGGCGGCGCCGCGTCCAGAGGGGGGATCCCTGGAAGCGCTGGGCCAGTTGCCGGCTGGCGGCGGAGCGGGGAAGGCCCTCGGCCAGCAGGCGGGCCAGCTCCTGGCGAACTTCCGCTTCCGAGGGGGAGGTTTCTTCGTCTTTTTGGGAGGCAGACCGCCCCTCTAGAACAAGGGTGAACTCTCCCCGCGGTGGCTGGGCGGTGCAATGCTCGAGAGCGGCGGCCAGGGATCCCCGCCAGAAGGACTCGTGCAGCTTAGTCAGCTCACGGGCCAGCACGATCTGCCGCTCCGGGCCGCAGTGAGCCAGGAGATCTTGCAGAGTTTGCTGCAGGCGGTGGGGGGCTTCGTAGAGGACGATGGTGCGCTCTTCTTGGGCCAGTTGTTGCAGACGGGCCTGCCGCTGGCTGGCTTTGAGCGGCAAAAAACCCTCGAAGACAAACCGCCCTGTGGCCAGCCCAGAAGCAGCCAAGGCGGCCACTGCCGCTACCGGGCCAGGCACCGGGATCACGGGGATCCCGGCTTGGATGCAGGCGCGCACCAGTTCTTCACCCGGATCGGAGATGGCGGGTGTGCCGGCATCGCTGATTAGAGCCACCGACTGCCCTGCCGCCAGATACTTCAGGATTTGCGGGATCCGCTGTGCCGTGTTGTGCTCGTGATAGCTGATGAGGCGGGCGGAGATCTGAAAGTGTTTAAGAAGCTGGCCGGAGTGGCGGGTGTCTTCTGCTGCCACCCAGTCCACCTCCCGCAAAACCCGCAGCGCCCGCAGGGTAATGTCTTCGCGGTTGCCGATAGGGGTGGCCACCAAGTAGAGGCCGACGGTGGGGCGCTCCATCCCGACGAGGCCAGAGCTGAGCGGGTACTGCTTTCTAGGTTAACCCCTCTAGCCGGGATCCCTGTGGCAGGATCGGGAGAGACTGGCGGGAGAGAGCAGGTGCGGCTGACCACGCGAGCTACTTACAGCATCCGGGCTTTGCTGGATCTGGCGATGCTCGGCGCGGGGCAGATGGCCTCGGTGCGGGCCATTGCTGAGCGACAGCAGATCCCGGCCCCCTATCTGGAAAAGCTGTTGATCGAGCTGCGCCAGGCCGGTTTGGTCTGTTCGCAGCGGGGGGCGCAGGGGGGCTACCGGCTGGCACGGGCACCGCGGCGGATCCCGATCAGCGCCATTTTGGCAGCGGTGGGAGAATCTCTGGATCCGCTTGTGGAGAGTTCCAAAGCTTCAGCCGTGCCTCAGGCAGGCTCGACGGAGCGGCTGGACTGGGTGACAGCGGCTCTCTGGGAGCGGATCGCCCGACGGGCGCAGCAGGTGCTGGAGGAAACCACTCTGGAGGATCTGTATTTTGATGCCCGCAGTTGGCAGGCGGCTCAGGATCAGGAGAGTGGATTTGTGGTCTGATGGGCAGGATGGAGCGCTTGCCCTTTTTCCCGACTCAGCCGGCTGCTGCGCTGGTGCTGGCGGCAGCGCTGGGTCTGGATTACTGGTTGGCGGATCCCTGGGGGTGGCCCCATCCGGTGCGGGTAATGGGGGCGGTCATCGCCTGGGGGCAAGGCTGTATCCTCAAGCACTGTTCGACCCCACAGGCACAACGGTGGGGCGGGGCGGTGCTGACGCTGGCGCTGCTGGCGGGATCCTACGCGGCAGGCTGGGGGCTGATCGCCGTTGCCCAGGCTCTCCACCCCTGGGCAGGGATCCTGATGCACGCCATCCTGATGGCCAGTTGCCTGGGGGGGCGCAGCCTGCGCTTTGCCGCCTTGGAGGTGTTGGATCCCTTGGAAAAGGGGGATCTGCTGCAGGCCCGCCAATGCCTCAGCCGCTACGTGGGCCGGGATACAGAGCACCTGACGGAGGCGGAGATTTTGCGGGCGGTGATCGAGACGGTGGCGGAAAATACCCCGGACGGGGCGACGGCCCCTTTGTTCTATGCCTTTTTGGGAGGGGCGCCCTTGGCTTTGGCCTACAAGGCCAGCAGCACGCTTGATTCGATGGTGGGCTATCGCCATGCCCCCTTTACCTACCTGGGCACGGTGCCGGCCCGCTGTGAGGATGTGTTGACCTGGCTGCCCTGCCGGCTGACGGTGTTGACGCTGGCCCTGTTCAGCGGGGATCCCTGGGGGTTTTGGCAGCGGTGTCGCCGCGACGGGCGGGCGGATCCCAGCCCCAATTCGGGGTGGAGCGAGGCGGCCTTTGCCTGGCGGCTGCAGATCCAGTTGGGAGGCACCAATTGCTATCGCGGGATCCCCAAAGAGAAGCCCAAGGTGGGGATCCCAGCCCGTCCCTTGAGCCCCCAGGTGGTGCGGGAAAGTCTGGGGCTGCTGCGGCAGGTTCTGGGGGTGTGGGGAAGTTGGATGGTGGGCGTAGCTCTAGTTCTCAGCTTGGGAGAGGGGCTGGGGGCCACTTCGGTATCGATTATTTGGTGGTATTGAGAAAGTCGCCGAGATTGAGGATGGTGTTTTGCTCGCTGACGATGGTTTGGATATCGTCAGGCAAGTTGCGGACGTACTCGAGCTGAAGGGCCTAGGGCGTCGCAGGCGCATGGGAAAGGGCTCCGGGATCCAAGACTTTTGA
>NZ_JANSJI010000050.1:14412-36763 GCF_047462475.1 Synechococcus sp. H55.11 | reverse complement strand
GCCCCTCTCCCTCAGGGAGAGGGGAGTTGGGAATCGAGGTCGCGGCTAGAGGGATCCAAGACCTTGCCTCAAGCCCTGGCAGACCCCCAGTAAAAAGTCAAGATCTAGGGTCTCAAGGGTGTCGCTGAGCTTGTGGTAGTGGGGGTTGCGCAAGAAGGCGGTGTCGGTCACCATAACCGCGGGGTAGCCTACATCCCAAAAGGGGGAGTGGTCGCTAAGGCGGGTAAGCGGCAGGATCAAACCCCGCTGGCCGGCCGGCAACCAGCAACACGGGATCCCCGCCTGCTGAAAACTGTGCTGTAGCCTCAGCAGATCCCCCAGGGCGGGCCAGTTGCCAATCAGGCCAATGTAATCCCCCCGGTCAGGGTAGAACCGCTCCAGGCCGGCGGGGTAGCGCTGGGATCCGGGCGTGGGATCGCGGTAGCCCAGCATCTCCAGAGAGAGCATCAGCCGCAGGGGTTGGCGCTGTTGTCTAAGAAAGCGGGCGTAGGCCTTGCTCCCCAGCAGGCCCCGCTCTTCTAGGTCAAAGGCCACTAGCCACAGGGAGGAAAGGGCGGGATGGGTGGCAAAATGGCGGGCCAGCTCCAGCAGCACCGCCACACCGCTGGCGTTGTCGTCGGCTCCAGGGGTGGCCGGGGCAGCGTCAAAATGAGCCCCGACCAGAACGGGCGGTCGGCGGGGATGGGATCCCGGCAATTTCAAGATCCAGTTGCGGTGCTGGCAGCCCCGAGCCTCGAAGGAGAAAGATTCTACAAGCCCATAGCGGGAAAGCTCCTCTTGGATGTAGCGCTCCACCTGGCTGTGGCCCAGGGGCGACCAGTCGGGATCCCGCGGCTGGGCCACTTGCTGCAGGTGATCCCGGAGGCGCTGTTGCAGGTGGGGATCTTGGATCACTTTTCTTGCTCGGCAAGGGCTTGGGCATGAACCTGGCGGGCCAGCTCCAGGGTGAAGTAGCGGTGGGATCCCGCCCTTCCCGCCAGCACCTGAAACGGCAACTCAGGCTCCCCCAGGTGATCCAGCACCAAGGCTGCTCCGGAAAAGTCTTGCTCCCGGGTGTAATCGTTAACCGTCACCACGGCGGGGATGCCCGCCTGCTGGGCCGAGCGCAGCCCGTTCTCAGAGTCCTCAAAGGCCAGGCACTCCTGGGGGCGCAGCCCCATCTGTTCCAGCGTGTAGAAGTAGATGTCGGGGGCGGGCTTTTTGGCGGGGACAATATCGCCGGCAGCGATCACCTCAAACCAGCTCAGGCTCTCCGGCAGGGTGTGCTCCAGAAGGGCCGTCACGTTTTCGGGCGTGGTGGTGGTGGCGATGGCCAGGCGGATCCCGGCGGCTCTGGCCTCCTGCAAGAGGCGCTTGACTCCGGGGCGCAAGGGGATCCCTCCTTGGGCCAGCAGAGCTGTGTAGTGGCGGGTCTTGGCCTGGTGCAGCCGGGCTATTAGGGCCGTCAGGTCTTCCCCGGCAGGCAGCGGCGGCTGACAGGTCTCGACGAAGTGGCGAATGCGCTCTTTACCGCCCGTAATAGCCAGGAGCTGGCCGTAGAGCTCCACCGACCAGTGCCAGTCCAAGCCTGCCTCGGCAAAGGCGGCGTTAAAGGCCACGCGGTGCCCATCCCGCTCCGTATCCGCCAGCGTGCCATCCACGTCGAAAATCAAAGCTTGCAGTTCCATGCGCACCCCCCGTTCCCACCCCGCCAGCCTCCTGTCAACTGGGCAGGCGACCCTATGCTACCTCATGGTTTGGATGCTCTCAGCCAGGTTCCTGGGAAGGCCAACAAGATGAGAAAATGAGGCACCGGTTATCCAAGTCTCGCCATGAGCTTCGATTTTGACTTGATCATCATTGGTGCCGGCGTCGGCGGCCACGGCGCAGCGCTGCATGCCGTCGAATCCGGCCTCAAAACCGCCATCGTCGAAGGTGCGGAAATGGGCGGCACCTGTATCAACCGCGGCTGCATCCCCTCCAAGGCTCTGCTGGCCGCCTCCGGCCGCCTGCGGGAACTGCAACACAGCGCTGGGCTGGGCATCCAAGTGGGATCCGTCCAGGCTGACCGGGGGGCGATTGCCAATCACGCCACCCAGGTGGTGGAGAAGATCCGCGCCGACATGACTCGCTCCCTGGAGAAGCTGGGGGTAACAATCCTGCGAGGGCGGGGCAGGCTGGCGGGATCCCAAATGGTTGAAGTCCAGGAAGAGAAGGGATCTCGAACCTACACGGCGCGGGATGTGATTCTGGCCACGGGTTCCCGACCCTTTGTGCCGCCGGGGATCCAAGTAGATGGCCGCACGGTCTTTACCAGCGACGAGGCGGTGCGGTTGGAGTGGATCCCGGAGCGGCTGGCCATCATCGGCAGCGGCTACATTGGCCAGGAGTTTGCCGACGTCTACACGGCGCTGGGATCCCAGGTCATTCTCATCGAGGCCCTGGAGACCCTGATGCCGGCCTTTGACCCCGACATTGCCCGCCTGGCCCAGCGGGTGCTGATCAAACCCAGGCAAATCCAGACCTATGTGGGCGTGCTGGCCAAGCAGGTGATCCCTGGCCAGCCGGTGACGATCCACCTCTCTAATGGCGAGACACTGCAGGTGGATGGCTGCCTGGTGGCCGCCGGTCGGATCCCGGTCTCAGAAGGGCTGGGCCTGGCGGAGCTGGGGGTTATCACGGACAAGCGCGGCTTTGTACCCGTAGATAGCCGCATGGCCACCGAATTGCCCCACCTCTGGGCCATTGGTGATGTGACGGGCAAGCTGATGCTGGCCCACGCGGCAGCGGCCCAGGGGCGGGTGGCGGTGGAAAACATCTGTGGCCGCCCTGCTTACATGGATTACCTGAGCATCCCGGCGGCGGTGTTCACCCACCCGGAGATGGGCTTTGTGGGGCTAACCGAGCCCCAGGCCAAAGCCGAGGGCTACAGCGTGGGCACGGTGCGCACCTACTTTGGTGGCAACTCCAAGGCCATCGCCTCTGGCGAGACGGAGGGCATGGTCAAGCTGGTCTTCGATAAGGAGGCAGGGCTTTTGCTGGGATCCCACATTTTTGGGCCGCATGCTGCGGATCTCATCCACGAGGCGGCCCAGGCCATCGCCCGCCGCGCCACGGTGCAAGAGCTGGCCCGCCTGGTGCACGTTCACCCCACCCTGGCAGAGACGCTGGAGGAAGCCTACCGGCGAGCTGCCCACAGTTTGACCGCAGCCTAGCCGTGCCCTGCTGCCGACCGACACGGGCCGACTTGACGGCCAAAACCGGTCTAAAAACCTACAAAGACTCTTAGGATAGGGGGGAAGAGGTGGGAGGACGTGGCTTTGGCCAACGAAGCGGAGATCACCCAGGCGGTGCAGGCCCAGTACGAGGCGTTTCCCTACCCGCCCGTTCCCTACGACCGGCCCTTTGAGGGCTTTTCCAGTCTGGGCAGCTACATTCTGGCCCAATACGCCCGCACCCGCACCTTGCAGAAGCCCAGCGGGGCCAGATTTTTGGTGGCCGGCTGCGGCACCGGCTGGGAGGTGCACGGCATTGCCGCCAGCAACCCCGGCTATGGCGCCGTGGTCGGGATCGACCTCAGCCGCCCGGCCCTGGAGATCGCCCAAAAACGGATCAAGTACCACGGCCTGCGCAACTGCTCAGTGCACTATGGGGATCTGATGGATCCCTCCACTTGGCCGGAGGGGAGCTTCGACATGATCAGCTCCTATGGGGTGATCCACCACACCGCCGATCCGGTCAAGGCTTTGAGAAACTTGGCCTCGCGCCTAGCTCCCGAGGGGGTAATGGCGCTGATGCTCTACAACCGTTCTGGCCGTTGGCACCTCTACCGCATTCGCCGCGCTCTGGAGCTGCTGGGGATTACTCCGCCGGCCACCCCGGAAAAGATCGAATTTGTGCGGCAATTGTTAAAGGCAGCCCATCCCAGTTCCATGCTGGCCCGGCATGCCAAGGCTCACGAGGAATACTACTTACCAGATGAGAACATCGTCGATAACTTCTTCCATGCCAACGACATTCCTTTTGACATTGGCGAGATCCCCGACCTTTTGGCCCAGGCGGGTCTGGAGTTTATCGATGTTGCCCCCTACTTGGACTATTGGAATGCCAAGCCCTTAATTGCCGCCACCCACCCGGAGTTCCACCGCCGCTACGAGGCCCTCGCCCGCATTGATCAACTGCGGGTCATCGAGTACTTGGAGCCCCTCTACCACACGCAAAATCTCTTTTGGTGCTGCCACCAGGGCAAGAAGGTGGCCAACTGGGATCCCTTCACAGCCGAGTTTTTCCGTAGCTCCCGTTGGCAGCTTAACCCCCTCTTTCTCCAGCACGGCCAGGTGCGCTACTGGGATCAAAAGATCCCCCTTTCGGATCTGCTGGGCAAGGTGGATCCCGCCCAGATTGTGACCCAAAAGATGGACATCTTCTGGCCCATTGCTCGGATCCCTGGCAAGATGATCGCCTCCAGCCGCTACCAGGTGGTGGAGCTGCTGCTGCCTCTGGCCAACCAAGCCCGCTCCGGCAGCGAGATTTTGGATCAGCACGCCGAGAGAGCCGAGCACGTCCTTCATCTGTTTCAACAGTGGGAAGCCGACCGCTTAGTTCTCCGAGTTGCTTCCTAACTCCCCAAAGGGAGTAGGGGAGAGGCTGTAGAATACAAGGCCGTTGTCGCCAGGAAGAAATAGCGATGCTCTTCAACAAGACTGCCCGTGGTCTGCTCCTTGCCGGCGCATTTGTCCTCAGCACTCCGTGGGTTGGCGGGGGGGTGAGGACAGAGGCCGCTTCCCACGACACCAATAGGGATCCCTCTGTCCCCATGGCTCACCTGATGAGCCTCGGCCCTGCAGATGAATCCTTTGATCTGCGCTTCCTCGACGCCATGATCCTCCATCATGAGGGAGCTGTGAGCATGGCTGAAGAAGCCCTGCAAAAATCCCGGCGGCGGGAAATTCGTCAATTGGCAGAGGCTATCTTGACGGCCCAAAGCCAAGAAATCGAGCAAATGCGGGCGTGGCGGCTGAGCTGGTACCCACAAGCTCCACAGGATCCCATGATGTGGCACGAGGAAATGGGGCACCTGATGGCCATGACCCCAGAAATGATCTCCCACATGCGCATGGATACAGACCTGGGATCCGCCGACCGAGAGTTTGACCGGCGATTTCTGCAGGCGATGATCCAGCACCACGAGGGGGCTTTGAGCATGGCCGGAGAGGCACTGAAGAAATCCAAGCGCCCCGAGATCCGTCAACTGGCAGAGGCGATTGTGGTTACCCAGCAGACGGAGATCCAGCAGATGCGCGCTTGGCAAAAGCAGTGGTATCCGCAGTAGGGTAGGGCTAGCTACAGGGATCCCTGCCCCATCCGTAGATCTATCCCAGAAGGCTGGACAGGACGGGGGCACCCTCTCAAGGGGTTCAAGCTCGTCACCATGCGGGGGGCGGCGACGGCTCTCTTGAGGGCTCTTCCGCCCCCCACTAAACTACAGGGCAAGTTCTAGACCCGATCTGGGCACTGTCTTCAATCAAGGCCGGGCTTTTTACAAGGATCGGAAGTAGCCTTCACCTCTTGGCGCAGAATGGCTTCAACCAGCTCGTCCAGAGCTTCTAGGTCGGATGGATCATAGCTTCTTTCCCAGAGGATTTGGTTAATGCTGGACTCCTGCTGTGGAGTTAGAATCGAGGATTTTAAAACTTCATCGAGGATCTCGGGAATGCTCATCTTAACCTCGCCATCTGAAGTCAGAATTTATAAACCTAGCCTATAGAATGCCGGAAGTGCCCTTGGATAGCCATCGCGAGGATCACGTATTTTGACGATCAAAATCCGGGGTGATCCATGCAAAGCTTTCGGGGAAATCGCCAATGGTAGTTTTACCGAGTTTGGCTATGGGTGCTGTCTAAATCTACGAGCTTCTCAGGATCTTCTCCGATAAGCGTGTCTAGCGATGAGGGCAGCTTGTGCCTCACAATCTAACCTATATATCTATATCTCTCTATAATCTCTCTATATTATCGACACTTCCTGGACACCTGCTGAAATCTCTCATTTGAGTTCTTAAAAGGCAAGCCTGCTGCAAACCCCAAAGCCCTCAACCTCCCCTTGGGAACTGGAGAGAACTTGGGCAGCCGGGGTCAGTGGTCTATAATCCTGCCAATCCTCCTAATTGCCATAGTCGCCATGGCTGATGCTGCTCTTGTTGCCGAGGCTGCCCTGTTGACTGTACAAGGGCTACGGGTTTTCTTGCCCAGCCGCCCGGTTGGTCTTGGCAGGACAGAGGTGGTGGATGGGCTGTCTTTTCGGATAGGGATCGGCCAGACTTTGGGCCTGGTGGGGGAGTCGGGATCCGGCAAAACCATGACTGCCCTGACGCTGATCGATCTGTTGCCCAGCTCGGCCCGGGTGGAAGGCAAAATCCTCTTCAGGGGCCCCAACGGCACGGTGGACTGGCTGCGGTTGGATCCCCAGGAACGGCGGCGCTACCGCGGAGCCCAGATCGCCATGATCTTCCAAGAGCCGAGCACCGCCCTCAACCCCCTCTACACCTGTGGCCAGCAATTGCAGGAAACCCTGCGGGCCAACACCTCCCTAACCCCGACGGAGATCCGCGCCCAAGCCATCCGCCTGTTTGAGGAGGTGCAGCTTTCTCCCCAGATGCTGGAGCGCTACCCCCATCAGCTCTCTGGCGGCCAAATCCAACGGGCGGCTATTGCCTGTGCCATCGCCTCCAACCCCAAACTGTTGATTGCCGATGAGCCGACCACCGCTCTGGATGTAACGGTACAAGCCGAGATCTTGCGCCTGCTCCGGGATCTGCAACAGCAGCGGCAGATGGCGATCCTCTTCATCACCCACGACCTCAATTTGGTGGCGGAATTGGCAGATCAGGTGGTGGTGATGTGCCGCGGCCAAGCTGTGGAACAAGGATCGGTGGAGCAGATCTTTGGCAATCCCCAGCACCCCTACACCCGCGGCCTGCTGGCCTGCCGCCCGGTGTTGGAGCGGCGGTTGCGGCGACTGCCCACCGTCCAGGATTTTCAGGAGAAGGGGGGATCCCTCGAGGAGCGGTGGCAGCAACTGGAGATCCCAGCCGCCGAAGAGGAAGAACGGCTGCGCCGGATAGGCAGCCAGCCCCCTCTGTTGCAGGTGCGGGATCTGCGCACCCACTATGCCGTCCGTCGCGGGCCATTGGGCCGCCAGGTGGGCGAGATCCGGGCTGTGGACGGGATCAGCTTCGACCTGTATCCGGGGGAAACCCTGGGGGTGGTGGGAGAGTCCGGCTGCGGCAAAACCACCCTGGGGCGAACCCTGCTGCGCCTGATCCGCGCCAGCTCCGGCCAGGTAATCTACAACGGGGAGGATTGGCTCCGCCTGCCGCCTCAACGCTTACGCCGCCGCCGCCGCGAGATTCAGCTTATCTTTCAGGATCCGGCGGCTGCCTTGGACCCGCGCATGAGTGTGGGAGCCAGCGTCATGGAGCCGATGGCGCTGCACGGGATTGGGAGAAACGCCGCCGAGCGCCGGGCACGAGCCCAACGCCTGTTTGAACGAGTTGGGTTGGATCCCGAGGCGCTGGATCGGCTGCCCCACCAATTTTCGGGAGGACAGCGGCAGCGGATCTGTATTGCCCGCGCCCTGGCCTCAGAGCCGCGCCTGGTTGTCTGCGATGAAGCGGTGTCTTCCCTGGATGTCTCCGTGCAGGCCCAGGTGCTGAACTTGCTCAAGGATCTGCAGGAGGAACTGGGGCTGACCTACCTGTTCATCTCCCACGACTTGAGTGTGGTCAAGTTCATGAGCGACCGCATCCTGGTCATGAACCGAGGCCGCATCGAAGAAATCGGCCCTGCTTTCCAGATCTACCGGCAGCCGCAGCAGGACTACACCCGCCGCCTTATCGCCGCCATTCCCAAAGGGGATCCGAAAAAGCGTGGTGCCCGCCAAGCCGGATGAAGGGTTTCCCCTGGAGCCGCACCCACGCACCTCCCGGCCAGATTTGCAATGAGGCTAGAATTAAGTAAACTTTGAGTCGTAAAGCTTTGGACTCCTTGTTAGCTGATTTAACAAAACGTTTTATCCGCAGTGTGGGCTGCAACCGGCTATGGCTCGCATACTCATCATTGAGGACGACCCTTCGATTCTGGATATTCTGCGTATCAATCTGGAGTTGGCGGGCTACGAGGTCGTGAAGGCCACCGATGGGGTACGCGGACAAGCACTGGCTCTGCAGGTTCTCCCGGATCTCATCATTCTCGACCTGATGCTGCCCCAGGTGGATGGCCTGACGGTTTGCCAGCGCTTGCGGCGGGAGGAGCGCACCAGCGAGATCCCGATCCTGATGCTCACCGCCCTTGGCCAAACCCAAGATAAGATCGAAGGCTTCAATGCCGGTGCCGACGACTACCTAACCAAGCCTTTTGAGGTGCAGGAGCTGCTGGTGCGGGTGCGGGCCCTGTTGCGTCGCTCGGATCGGATCCCACAGGCGGCCAAGCACGGCGAGATCCTCACCTATGGCCCTCTCACGCTGGTGCCGGAGCGGTTTGAGGCGCTGTGGTTCGGCAAAACCATCAAGCTCACCCACCTGGAGTTTGATCTGCTCCACTGCCTGATGCAGCGACATGGCCAGACGGTTTCCCCCAGCGAAATCCTGCAGGAGGTGTGGGGCTACGAGCCTGACGACGACATCGAGACCATCCGCGTCCATATCCGCCACCTGCGCACCAAGCTGGAGCCGGATCCGCGCCACCCCCAGTACATCAAGACCGTCTATGGGGCGGGCTACTGTCTGGAGCTGCCCAACATCGCCGATCCCGGCCCACCGCAGCCAGAACTGGCGAAAGAGTCCCTCAAGTAATGCTTGAGGATGTTGCTCACACAACTGCTAATCTAGGGGATGCCCTGCTGCGGATTGCGGTCTGAGGTTTATGTCTGGTGCAATTCAGTATCTGATGTGCCCACCCGACCATTACGAGGTGGACTACGTGATCAATCCCTGGATGGTGGGAAATGTCCACCGCTCTTCGCGAGAACGGGCGCTGCAGCAGTGGCAGGCTCTCTATCGGCATCTCTCGCAGCGGGCGGAGGTGAAACTGATCCAGCCGGTGCCAGGATGGCCGGATATGGTCTTTACGGCGAATGCTGGGCTCATCCTCGGATCCACGGTGGTGCTGAGCCGTTTTTATCACCCGGAGCGGCAGGGGGAACAGCCCTATTTCAAGGCCTGGTTTGAGGAACAGGGCTACACCGTCCATGAGCTGCCGCCGGCCCTGGCTTTTGAGGGGGCGGGAGATGCTCTGCTGGATCGGGCAGGGCGCTGGCTGTGGGCGGGCTATGGCTTTCGCTCCATGCTGGAGTCCCATCCTTACCTGGCCAAGTGGCTGGGGATCGAGGTGTTGTCTTTGCGGCTGGTGGACGAGCGGTTTTACCATCTGGACACCTGCTTTTGCCCTCTCTCCGAGGGCTATTTGCTCTACTACCCGCCGGCCTTCGATGCCTATTCCAACCGCCTGATCGAGATGCGGGTGCCCCCCGAAAAGCGGATCCCGGTTCAGGAAGCGGATGCCGTTCACTTTGCCTGCAACGCCGTGGATGTGAACGGCACGATCCTGGTGAACCGGGTCAGCCCAGAGCTGGAAGCCACCCTACAGGAGCGGGGCTTTACGGTCGTGCAGACGGAGCTGACGGAGTTCCTCAAGGCTGGCGGGGCGGCCAAGTGTCTGACGCTGCGCCTGGACGAGACGGTGGCTCCGCAAAGCGAGCCGGTAGCCACGGTGCTCAGCCGGACGGTGACCCTGGAGGGACACTTGGTGGACAGCGACCTGCTCACCCGCGCCGTCGATTGCATTGTGGACAATGGCGGCAGCTTCCAGATCCTCAAGTTTCAGCTTGGGGAAAAGCGGCAGAGCACTTCCAGAGTAGAGCTGGCCGTTTCGGCTCCCACCGAGGAGGCGCTGGATACCATTCTCAGCGCCTTGATCGAGCGGGGGGCGCGCCTGTCGGACGAGACCTTGCAAGATGCCCGCCTGGAACGGGTGGAGAAGGCGGGGGTGGCTCCCGACGATTTTTATGTCACCACCATCTACCCGACACAGGTGCGGGTGGCCGGCCAGTGGATCCCGGTGCAGCGGCAGCGCATGGACGGGGTGATCGTGGTCAAGGGATCCACAGCCTATTGCACTCTGATTCGCGATCTGCAGGTGGGGGATGCGGTGGTCTGCGGGGTGGAAGGGATCCGCACCGTGCGCCAGGCCAGCAAAGAGCGCTCTTCCCAGGAGTTTACCTTTATGGGATCGGGGGTCTCCAGCGAGCGGCGGGTGGAGCTTCTGGTGGAGCAGATCGCCTGGGAGCTGCGGCAGATCAAAGAGCGGGGCGGCAAAACGGTGGTGGTGGCAGGGCCGGTGGTCATTCACACCGGCGGCGGCTCCCATTTGGCTACCCTCATCCGCGAGGGCTATGTACAGGCCCTGTTGGGGGGCAATGCCATTGCCGTTCACGACCTGGAGCAAAATCTCTACGGCACCTCGCTGGGGGTGGATCTGTCGCGGGGCACCCCGGTCAAGGGCGGCCATAAGCATCACCTCAAAACCATTAACCTCATCCGCAAGTACGGCAGCATTCGGGCCGCCGTGGAAGCGGGCGTGATTACCGGCGGGGTGTTCTACGAGTGCATTCGCGCCCAGGTGCCTTTCTCGCTGGCCGGATCCATCCGCGACGATGGGCCGCTGCCGGATACGGAGATGGATCTGATCAAGGCCCAAGAGGATTACGCACGGCTGCTACAGGGGGCCGACATGGTGCTGATGCTCTCCAGCATGTTGCACTCGATCGGGGCCGGGAACATGACGCCTGCCGGGGTCAAGTTGATCTGTGTGGACATCAACCCGGCGGTGGTGACCAAGCTGGCGGATCGGGGATCCCTGGAGTCGGTGGGGATCGTCACCGATGTTGGCCTGTTCTTGAGCCTGCTGGTGCAGCAGTTGGCCCGTCTGGGACAGGTGTACAAGCGACCAGAACCCGCCCTTGCCGCCCGCTAGCCACCCCATCCCCAATGGCTGCTACCCTGTAGGTGTCTTTGCCGAAGTTTCAATTGGCCTTGGTTAATTTCAATGAGGAGACCCTATGCCGCTGCCTCCGGATGCTGGAGCTTGGTGGTGGGTATTGTTGGCCTCTGTAGCGGCTTGTATTCCTCTATTCTTTCCGGGGTTTTGGCTGACCAACTTTTATTCCAACCTGTTCAAAGCCTGGTTTGGACACGCCTTTGCCGAGGGGTTGGGACTGGGGGGCCTGTTTCTCACGATAGTGCTGAGTGTTCTCTATCCTCTGGGATTCTTTTGGGGATACTTGGCGATGTTGCCGCTGCGTTCTTTGGGATCCTGGGTGTGGGGAGTGGGGATCCTGGTGGCCGGCCTGTGGACGCTGTTGGTGTTTGCTCTGTTGTACTTTGACGCTCTGGATCAGGCGCGTCGATTGTAGGAAGAGGTCAGCGCTCGAGATCTTTAAAGTATGCCTTTCATTAGCCTGCTGACGGATTTTGGCCTGCAGGATCCCTATGTGGGCATCCTGAAAGGGGTGATCTGGGGGATCGCTCCCCAAGCCCAACTGATCGACCTCAGCCACGGGATCCCGCCCCAGGATGTGGCGGCAGCCCGCTTTGCCCTGATGACCGCCTATCCCCATTTGCCTTCTGGAACCATTCACCTGGCGGTGGTGGATCCGGGGGTGGGGAGCCATCGCCGGGCGGTGGCCATCCAAACCCAAGAGGGCTATTTGGTCGGCCCCGACAACGGCCTCTTCAGCGGCGTTTTGGAGCAATCTCCACCTCTGGCTGCTGTGGAACTCAACCGGCCCCGCTATTGGCGCACCCTTTCCCCCAGCCGCACCTTTCACGGGCGGGATATTTTTGCCCCCGTGGCCGCCCACCTGGCCAACGGGATCCCGCTTCTGGAGCTGGGAGATCCCTTCGATGTGGCGGAGCTAACTCCCTGGAATTGGCCCCAGCCTCAGGAGGAGCCCAACGGCTGGCGCGGCCTCATCCAAGCCATCGACCACTTCGGCAACGGCATCACCAACCTGCCCGGCCACTGGGTGGAAGGTCGAAGCTGGAGCGCCTGGATCAAAGGGATCCCTGTCCGCTCCGCGGCCACCTTCGCCGAGGGAAGGCAAGGGGAGCTGCTGGCCCTGGTGGGCAGCTCCGGCTGGGTGGAGATCGTGCAAAACCGGGGCAACGCCAGCCGCAGCCTCGATTTCAAAGTAGGGGATGAGGTGCGCCTACAGTGGAATGGCTAGCTCCCTCACCCCCGACCCCTCTCCCAGAGGGAGAGGGGAGACTAGGCAGGTTGGCTTTCCACCGTCACCGCTTCCGAGGGGGTTGAAGTGCCCACTTGAACTTTGACCACCCGCGCGGCATCGGCCTTGGGCAGGGTGAGGGTGAGAATGCCGTCGCGGTAGGTAGCCGAGACTTTTTCCGGCTGAATAGTTTTGCTCAGTTTGAGGGTGCGTTGAAAAGGTTGCGCTTCTACCTCTTGATAGAGCAATTCGGCACCTTCAGGGCCATGAACCTGGATCTCGCCGCTGATGGAAAGCTGCTGGGCTGTGGCCTCAATGTGGAAACGCTCTCGATCGGCGCCGGGCGCCCACAACTGGACGGTGTAGGCCTCGCCGCTCTCCCAAACCTGCAGCGGTGTAGGGAAGACTGGGCGAGGTCGCTCTCTCGAGCTCTGCTGCCTTGGTTGCAGCCGCACGTCGAGCACCGGTGCAAAGTAAACCAATGACATAGCCCCTCCTTGCGTAACAGGGTAAATAGATAGACAACCCAACAGGAACAGCGCTTCGGATCCCGCCGCTCGACGAACCCCCCACCTGGAAAAGCCGCCATCCAATGGGATCCAAAGCCAATCCTGCTCCAATCATCCAAGAAAGCCATTTGAACGAGGGCGGGCAAACCGATCTGCGAGAGACAGGATCCCCTCACCTCATGGAAAAGCGGCATGAGAAGCAACGGAACCATCCATTGTCCATGTAAAACATCTTGGTCAAAACAGATGAGGTAGAGGTGAGTCAAAAAAGAGGACCGTCATGGATCCTGCTCCCATCCCCATCCGATTTCAGTGCGGCTTTTGCACGCCCGGGGTGATCCTGACTGCCCGCTGGCTTTGGGAGCAAGGGATCCCTGCTGGCTCCGCAACGCTGACACCCAAGGAGGCAGAATTGTGGGATCAATTGCGGGGCAACCTTTGCCGCTGCACGGGCTATCAAGCGATTTTGGAGAGCATTCAAGGGATCCAATCCAGCATTTGCTTAAGCGTTGCGGAGCAATATGGCACCTCAGCCCGTTCGCGCTAGCGGCGCGGAGCGCCAACCTAGCTCCTAGTTCAATCAGAATTGCAAATAGTTTCACAAAAACTTAAATCAAGATAACCTGATTGATTCATAGATTTTTATGGGCGATAAGCGGAGCGCAAAAAAATTAAGACTTTTGGCATACGGATCATTCCCAATGCTTGACCGGCACTAGGATAGTTATCAGGTATACCTGGCGAGATCCCATGTACGTCTACTGCACAAGAGAAGTTCTGGAAGAGGGCGCTCAATATGATCTGAAGGTATTGATAGAACGGCTGGAGCAGGGGGATCGCACGCTTTTGAGCCAGTTGTTCGACGTTCGTTATCCTTACTGGAAGCGCAACCTGCGCGACAACATTCGCTTGGTGGGCGAGCTGCGCCATCTGGGAGAGGAGTCGGTTTTGGTCTTGTTTGGCCTCTGGCCAAGAGGTAGCCATGAGTACCAGGAATTTTTAGATCGGCGGGAGGCTCGCGACTATCAAGAGCGGGTGAGAAACTGGGCTCCTGACGGCCAGTTGCAGGATTGGCTGGCAGAAAGGCGGTGTAAAAAATTACAAGAGGAAAATGGACAAAACCGGCTTCCTCCTTTGCCCGATGAGCTGTATGAATGGACACAGTTTTTGAATGCTCCCAATCGGCAGGAGCGGCTGGTCTTGGAAAGTGGGGAATGGGTGTGGCAAGTGCAAGCCCTTTCTCCAGAGCAGCGGCGCCAGGTTTATCGGGCGGTGGCCGAGTTTGTTGCCAATGAGACAGGCGAGATCTACCGCCAGCTCCCCAGCTTTTATCCAGGGGCAGAGGTCAAATGCTGGCAAGAGGGATCCCTGCATCTGGTCCTCAGCCTGGTGCGGCTGTGCGAGCAGCAAGGGGTCTTCTTTCCATTTCTCGTCGGGGTTTACGACCATAGCCCAGAGCAAAAAGAACGGTTTGAGCTGGGAGGTCGAACCTGCCTCTTTGGGATGGGGGCCAAGCAGCCGGATATTCTCCAGCACCCACAACCGTTGGAGGTATGGAAGCGGTACGCCCGTCGCGCCTACCCGGACTACATCGTGGCGGATGAGACCCTTTGGCTGGAAATGCAGGAGAGCACAGAGGGAAACCTGGCTTTGTCCATGGAGGAGGAAGAAATCCTGCAAAGCACATCTATGCCCCTGCTGATCAACGGGCGAGCCGGCAGCGGCAAGTCTTTGATGTTGTACTATCGCTTTGCCGACTATTGTAGCCACTACCTCAAAACTTCAAGGCAGGGAACTTCTCCCTACCACCCTCTCTTTTTGACCTATAGCGCCAGTTTGGTGCAGCAAGCTCGCGACAGGGTGAGCACAATTTTGCGCATTAGCCATCGCTATCGTGAGGAGGGCTATAGCTTTTCAGCCGAAGAAATTCGGCAGTGTCGAGCTTTTTTTAGGACTTTTCAGGATTACCTGTTGGGCTGTCTTCCCCCTGAGCGACAGGAACGCTACCAGCCGGATCAGTATATCAATTTTTATCGATTTCAGAACTGGTATCGCTGTCGCCATGATGTGGATCTAGAGTTGGCTTGGCACACCATTCGCACCCTGATCAAAGGCTATGAGGTAAGCGATTACTTGGATCCCGATGGCTATCGGGAAGTGCCCGAGGCCGACCGCAGTGTGGATGAAAGATCCTTTGAGCAGATTTACAAAGGGATTTGGCCAAGCTATCGGGAACGCATCACTCGCGAGGGCTACTGGGATGATCAAGACTTAGCTAGAGATGTGTTGCAAAATGGCACGCTTAACCCAATCCATCCGGTCATCTTTTGCGATGAGGTTCAGGACTTTACCCAACTTGAGCTGAATATTATTTTCTGTTTATCCCCTTGGGGGAAATACAAGTTAGATTGGGCCGTTGAGCGCCTGCCCTACGCCTTTGCTGGGGATCCCTTACAAACCATTAACCCAACAGGATTTCGTTGGGCTGCCCTGAAAAAATATCTCTACGAGCATATCCGCGCCTACCTATTGCCAACCCATCCCTTTAAGATCGAGGATCCCCAAGAGCTGAAAAATAACTATCGTAGCAACCCCCAAATTACTCGTTTTAGCAATGTGGTCAATCTATGGCGGCGGGTCCTCAGCGGCAATCGAGAAATCTATCCCCAGCAGCCCTGGCGTTCTCAAGAGCAAGGTATACCAGTTCAACAATTTGTGCTGGATGGCCAGGAAAAAAATTTAATTGAAAGTGAATTGAGAAATATGCTTAGCGACCTCACAGGAACAGTTTGTGTCTTACCCTGTTCTACAGGGGATGAGCTAAACTATGTGAGGCGGGATCCCGAACTTCAAAAAGTCTATGCCGAGGAGTTAGAGCAGAATCTCAAACCACCTCTTCTACAAACTGTTACAGCCGTCAAGGGAATGGAGTTCAAAAAAGTTATTCTCTACAAATTTGGAGACTACTACCGGCAGAAATTCGATCAAAACCTTAAACATTACACCCGGAGAGGCAGAGGAGAACTGGGCTTACAGTACTTTCTCAACCAATTGTATGTTGGTATTACCCGCCCCACTCAGGCTTTGGCTATTGTGGACACTTCTGCTGGTTGGCGGGAATTCTGGAACCCGAGCTTAGAACTTAACTTTTGGCTCGATCATCCTTCTCTGGAAGAGGATTGGTCAAAATGGAACACTGATCCGCCACTGCTGGGCTGCCCCGTCAAAGCCATGAATATCCAATACTGGACAAATACCAGCCTGAAAGATTTGCTGGAGTCGGCTCTTGAGCTACTTGGGCGCGGCGTAGAAGAAGGTAACCTTTCGCTGCTTGAGGATGTTCAAACTCTGGTGCAGAAAGCAGATAACCCGCAATTAGAGCAAGAATGTCGGGCTTGGATCTTCAAGCTCCGGAAGGAATATCTTTCAGCAGGACAACAGTTCCTGAGCTTGGAGAAGTCGGCTCTGCCCGGTAAAAATCTCAAACGAGAAGCCTGGGAGTGCTTCTGGAGAGCAAGGGCTTGGTCGGAGCTGCAGCAGCACACTGCCACCCACTTTGCCGGGTGCCCTGGGATCCCAGACTACAGTCCTCTGGTGGATTGGATGGTGGTGACTCAAAAAACCTCTGCCAAGCCTGTGGAGCGCTTCCGACAACTGGTGCGGGTGCGAGATTGGCTGAGCACTGAAGTCATCCCCAAGAACAACGACTCCGTCCCGCTTACGCGAACAGATCCCACTTGGAAAGCCTGTGTGGAGAAGTTTTTGGCGGAACTCCAAGAAGTCCTGGACAATTTGCAAACGTTTTGTCCTGAGGTGGAGGCCCGCAGCCGGTTTTTGCAAGAGACGCTCGCGGCTTTGGGGGGAAACTTGGCCTTTCTCGGCCAGCGGCAGCCGTCTGCGGATCGGTATTACCGGATTTGGGGCACCTGTCATTTTCAGCAAGGGCAATTTAAAGAGGCAGTTGCCATTTGGGATCAAGGTGGCCAAACGGAGCATTCCCGCTACTACCGGGCCAAGATCCAACTGGAACCTTTTCCCGGCAAGGTGAGGTGGCTATCCAAAGACCGGCAGGACGCAGCAGTGGTGAGCAAATGGCAGGAGGCGGGACGTCCCCTCGCGGGCGAGTGGGAGGAGTACATCGACGATGTCATCCTCAGCCTGGAACGCTTGAAAGAGTGGCCGCTGCTGCTGCGAGTCCTGATCCGGCGCCGCCAGTGGGAGAAGCTCTGGAAAGCGGTACAGGCCCACCCGCAGGCGTGGCAGCGGGGACACGATTACGAGCTGGTGGCCTGTATGGCTCGAGATCTCCAGACCAACTGGGAAGAGCTGAGGCGGAAATCCCCTGGGCTGCGAGATTTTCTTCAGGAAGTGGTAAGCAGTGTGCGCGGGGAGCACGCTTGGTGGCTGCAGCCGCTGGAGGTGGGCCTGGCCTACGAGCGACTGGGCCGCTACCGAGACGCGCTCAGGTTTTATGAGCGCTTCACCGAAGGCAGAATCGGTAGAATCCCAAGATGGCAACGCTCTCAGATTCGGCAGCGCTGGCTTCTGGTTCACAAGAAGTATCGAGATTCTCTGCAGGCGGAGGGGCGACCGACCGATCTTTTGGCGGAGGAGTTTAGCCGCGCTCAAGAGCGCTGGCGTGAGCAACTGCCCCAGGCAGAGCCTGAGCTGGAGGAACGGGATCCCTGGGCCTATGACTTTCTTGAGTACCCCAGCCCTGTTCAAAGTTGGCTGCTGCAGCAGGCTCAAACCGACGCCCAGAGACGACTCAGAGCGGAAATTGCCCAAGCGCTGGAGCAACTGGACGAACGACAATTGCAGCAGGTGCAAAGCTGGATCCAGCGCTTCTTGTCCATAGATCCACCCCGGCTCTAGAGGCAGGTTAGAGCTATGGCAAGAGCTGCCGCAGGCGCTCCAGGGCGCGTCGGTTTTCTGCGGGGGTGCCCACCGTCAGGCGCAGCCCGCCGCCGGTACAGCGCACGCAAGTTCCCAGCTCTTGCCAGGCCCGTTGTAAATCTTGGGGATCCCATCCTGCCACCCGGAAGTAGAGAAAATTGGCCTGGCTAGGCCACACCCGCACTCCCGGCAGCTCCTGCAGGGCTTGGTAGAGGGCTTCCCGCTCCTGACGGATAAGGGGTAGGTCGGCCAAAAACTCCTCGGCATGTTCCAGGGCGATCTGAACGGCCCACTGGGAGATGGCCGAGAGATTGTAGGGCAGGCGGATGGCATCCAGCACCCGGACGAGCTGCGGGTGGCCGATGGCATAGCCCACTCGGTGGGCCGCCAGGCGAAAGGCTTTGGAGAAGGTGCGCAAGATAACCCAGTTGGGGTGCTCCGCCAGCTTGGGCAGGGCCGTGTGTTGGCTGAACTCGAAATAGGCCTCATCGAGGATCACCAAAATCTCGGCGGGCAACCCTTCCACCCAGGCCCACTCGGCGGTGCTCAGGCCGTTGCCGGTAGGCGAATTGGGATCCACCAAACACACCACCCGCACCCGCTGCTCCACTACGGCCTGTTGACACCGCTCCAGATCCAGGGCAAAGGTCTCGGCATGGCGCGGCACCCGCACCACCGGGATCCCCAGGCTCTGGGCCAGGATGGCGTACATGGAGAAGGTGGGCTCGGCAACCAAAATGCCGCCCCGCCCGCCCACACAGGTGGCGATGAGCAGCGAACGGATCAGTTCATCTGACCCATTGCCCAGGCTGATTTGGTCAGGATCGGCCCCGGCATAGGCGGCAATGGCCTGCTTGAGGCCCCGGTGCTGGGCATCGGGGTAGCGGTTGCTCGGGATCCCTTTTTCCCAGAGCAGCGAGAGCTTTTGCTTGAACCCTTCCGGCCAATCGAGGGGAAACTCATTGGCGTCCAGCTTGTCGGCAGCCGGGGTGGGCACGGCGTCGTAGGGCTTGAGATGAAGCAAATCGGGACGCAGATACTGCAAAGCACACATCTTCCTGACGGAGAGAAGCTCTGATCATAACAGGATCGGCCCGACCCCTCATGCCTTTGTCAGGGATCCCTGTTGACGTAATGCCTCAAAAAGGGCAATGGCCACGGCATTGCTGAGGTTGAGGCTGCGCACCGGCCCCCGCAGCGGGATGCGCACGCTGGGATAGGTTTCCAAGAACACGGGATCCAACCCCCGGCTTTCGCTGCCGAACACCAGCCAATCTCCCGGCTGATAGGACACCTCGGTGTAGAGGGCCTGGCCGCGCACGCTAAAGCACCAGAAACGAGCCTCAGGATGGGCCTGCAGCAAAGCCGACCAGGAGGGGTAGCGATAGAGCTGGACGTGCTGCCAGTAGTCCAGCCCCGCCCGCTTGAGATAGCGATCCGAGAGGCGAAACCCCAAAGGATCTACCAGATGGAGAGGGGTATCGGTGGCTGCACAGGTGCGGGCGATGTTTCCCGTGTTGGCCGGGATCTCTGGGGCAACCAAAACAACGTGGAAGGGCATGTCTTATTTTACTTGCCCCCAAAGCCGCGGTTACTGCCCCCTTTTTTGCCTCCACCTTTGCCCGGTTTGCGGCTGGGCTGTGGCCGGGCAGGAGGGGCTGTCGAACGTCCGCGCCAACTGGGATCCCCGCCGGGAAGAGGGGTGCGCCCGCCCCCCCACCCGGGAAAACCACCGCCCATGCCCATGTTGCGCATCATGTCGCGCATGCGCTGGAAATCGCTCACCAGTCGGCTGACATCCTCCAGCTTATGGCCAGATCCACGGGCCACCCGTCGTTTGCGGCTGACACTGCGGGCCAACAGGTCGGGATTGCGGCGCTCTTCGGGCGTCATGGAGTTGATCATGGCCTCGGCGCGGGCCAGTTGGTCTTGCCCCTTTTGCAATTGTTCCTCGCTGATTTTGCCCATCCCCGGCATCAGCCGCAGCAGCCCCGCCAGGGATCCCATGCGTTTGATCAGGCGCATCTGCTTGAGGAAATCGGTGAAATCAAACTGGGCGGTCATCATCTTCTCCGCCATGCTGGCGGCATCGCCCAGGTCGATCTCTTCTTGGGCTTTTTCCACCAAGCTGAGGATATCCCCCATACCCAAAATGCGCGAGGCCATGCGATCTGGGTAAAAGGGATCCAGCGCTTCCACTTTTTCGCCGACACCGACGAACTTGATCGGCTGGCCGGAAACTTGGCGAATGGAGAGGGCCGCCCCGCCACGAGTATCCCCATCCAGCTTGGTGAGGATGGCGCCGGTGATGCCCAGGCGCTCATGGAAGGCTTGGGTAAGGCTGGCCGCCTCTTGGCCGATCATGGCGTCCACCACCAGCAAGATCTCGTGCGGCTGCACCGCCGCCTTAATCCGCTCCAGCTCGGCCATCATCTCCAGGTCGATCTGCAGGCGACCGGCAGTATCTAAAATTACATAGTCGTAGCCCTGTTCCCGCGCGGCTGCTACCCCCTGCCGGGCGATCTCCACGGGATCCGTCTTGCCCAGATCGAAAACGGGGATCTGAATTTGCTGGCCCAGAGTTTTGAGCTGATCGATAGCCGCCGGACGGTAGATATCCCCGGCCACCAGGAGGGACTTTTTGCCCTGCTTGCGCAAATACAAAGCCAGCTTGGCGCAGGTGGTGGTTTTGCCGGATCCCTGCAGGCCGGCCATGAGCACAATGGTGGGGGGCTGCTCCGCTTGGGCGATGGGCACGTTGGCCTCTCCCATCACCTTGACCAGCTCGTCATGGACGATCTTGATGAACTGCTGATCCGGCGTCACCCCCAGGATCACCTCGGAGCCCAGGGCAGCTTCCCGCACATCCTCGATAAACTGCTTCACCACCTGCAGATTGACATCCGCATCCAGAAGGGCGCGCCGCACCTCCCGCAGAGCTTCCTGAATGTTGGTTTCGGTGATTTTGTCCTGGCCGCGCAGCTTTCTCCAGGCCAATTCCAACTTCTCGGAGAGGGCATCAAACATGGGTGCTGTTTATCCTGTCAGGCGCTTCTGGGGCATTTCCTACCATAGTCCAGTTGGGGCAACTTCAGCTTGGGGATCCCAAGCGAGGCTGACCCAGAAAAACTGGTAACTTTACAAAAGTTTAAGCAACAATAGAAGGCGTTGCTTGCCGATCTCCCATGGTCAGTATCGCTTCTCTCTCCTACAGCAGCACCGACTGGCAGTTGGGCTATCGCTCTTTGCGCCAGGAGTACGACTATTGGATTACGGAGATCGAGGGGCGGATCCCGGAGCGGCTGCGGGGAACCCTATTTCGCAATGGCCCCGGCAAGCTGGAGGCGGGATCCCAGCGCTACGGCCATCCTTTTGACGGCGACGGCATGATCTGTGCCATCACCTTTGTGGCGGGGAAGGTTCATTTTCGCAACCGGTTTGTGCGCACCCCTGAGTTTGAGGCAGAGGAGAAGGCGGGCCGGGTGCTCTACCGCGGCGTGTTTGGCACCCAGAAGCCGGGAGGCTGGTGGGCCAATTTTTTGGATCTGAAATGGAAGAACCCCGCCAACACCAACGTCCTCTGCCTGGGCGACAAGCTGCTGGCGCTGTGGGAGGCCAGCGCCCCCTACCGCCTGAACCCGGCCACCTTGGCCACGGAGGGGATCGAAACATTTGCCGGCGGGATCTCCGCCAGCCAGCCTTTTACCGCCCATCCCCGGCGGGATCCCCACACGGGAGATCTCATCGCCTTCGGGGTGCGAGCTGCCCTCAACTCCACCTTGTTGCTGTACCGTCTGGATGCGCGCGGGCGCTTGCTGGAACAGCGGGACTACCGCCTGCCGGGCTTTGCCTTCCTGCACGATTTTGTCTGGACACCCCGCTACCGCATCTTTTTCCAAAATCCGGTGGTCTTCAACCCCCTGCCGTTTGTGTTGGGCTGGCAGCCGGCGGGCACCTGTCTGACCTTGAAGCCCGGAGAACCGACCCGCATCTGGCTCTTTCCCCAAGAGGGCGAGCCCCTGCAACTGGAAACAGAGCCGGGGTTTGTGTTCCATTTTGTCAACGGCTACGAAGTCGGGGAGCAGGTGGTGGTGGATGCCGTCCTCTATGAGAACTATCCTGCCCTGGAGCCAGATGCCGACTACCTGCAGATCGACTTTGCCCAGGTGCCAGCCGGCAAGCTGTGGCGGTTTGAGCTGGATCCCAAGGCGGGCAGTGTGAGGCGGGAACTGCTGCTGGATCGCTCGGTGGAGTTTCCGGCCATCCACCCAGCTCAAATGGGGGGATCCCACCGCTACATCTACATTGGAGCCACCCATGCGCCTGGCCCCAATGCTCCCCTACAGGCCATTCTCAAGTTGGATACCGCCACAGGCCGCACGCAGCAGTACAGCTTTGCCCCGCGCGGCTTTGTGGGAGAGCCGGTGTTCATCCCGGATCCGGAGACCCCAGCAGAAGAGGCGGGGTGGATTGTGACGGTGGTTTTTGATGCGGCCAGCCAGCGCTCTCAGGTGGTGATCCTGGATGCCTCAGACCTGGCTGCCGGCCCGGTGGCGCGGATCCCGTTGCGGCACCACATTCCCTATGGCCTACATGGCAGTTTTACTCCCCAGGTGTGGGTAGATGCCGATCCGAACAAAGGATAGGGGAGCGATCTGGGGATGGTTAAATCGATTTCTCTGGCT
>NZ_JANSJI010000050.1:11130-14312 GCF_047462475.1 Synechococcus sp. H55.11 | reverse complement strand
TAAGTAGGGCACTGGGCGAGGCCAGGCAAGAGCTCTGCTCAGCAGATAGAGTTATGGCAAACAGCCATGGAACAGCTTGCTGGTTGAGCTCTAGCTCCCCTCTCCCACAAGGGGAGAGGGGGCGAAGCGTCTTAATTTTGCTTGCAACGACTATATTGCTTTTCCTTTTCCTGGAGCAGTTGCTATTATCTTCAGCTACGCTGGTGACAACAACAGCCGTTCTTTTGGCCGACAGACGCCTCCGACGCGAGGGAATGTGGGTTGGCCGACTGAGACGAACCAGGAAAAGCGTTGTTAGGCTGGGTGGTGTGTTGGGCAGGTCTTGGGTCGAGGGCAGAAGTAGGGCCTGTTTTTGCAACAGCAAATGTCTTGCGCTGCCAGACGAGCATCACTGCCCCTTCTTGAGCACTTAAGTTAACCTTCTGGATCGATTGCAACGGAACCGTCACAATGTCCTCAGAGCTAAGACCTCCCTTTCGATCTGTGCGGCCCCCCAGACCCAGCTCAACTGGCGAGGCCAGGGCCTCCTCCCTGCCGGGAAAAGCTGAGGATTCGGTGTCAACCGCTGGCTCTGCTCGCGGTAGCGGGACGGAGTCTTTGCAGCCTGTTGTCGGTACCACTGCTACTTTGGCGACGACAAAAGCGGCGGAAAGAGAGCGAGTCTGTTTGGAACCCATCCCGCCGCCTGGGGAGAAGATGCAATACCGGGCGATTGGCCTCATCGAGGGACAGTACATTCCTTCCCCTGGGCACTTTACCCGCGGGGTCTTACGTACCTCAGATGGCTTGGAGCTGAATGCCGTATTGCTGGGCCGGGTGATGAGTCTGGTACGTAAGCACCTACAGCCAGACCGCAACTACCTGTGGGTGGTCTATCCTCGCACCCGCGACAAGAGCGAAGATCTGCACGTGCAGCTGATGGGGGTGTGGGCCCCCGAAGAAATGGGGCAGACGCTCCCTGAGGGCTCCCGTCCGGCGGTGGTGCCGGATTGGTTTTCCATTCGGGGCGAGGTTGTTTTTCAGTCCCAGGAGAAAGGGTTTATCATCGTCAAAATTCGCCAATCGGGCAAAAAAACCTCTGCCAGCCCTTCTTCTCAGCGGAGCAAGGATCCCGTCCCGCCTACCCGAATAGCTCCCAAGCCCCAAGCCTTCAAATTGCGCCTGATCGGCTCCCTGCCGGGCAAGGAGGTAGGCAATTTCTGGGATCTACAGGTGCGTCGCCGCGGATCCCTGCTCTACGTAGAGGCGGGAACTCCCATCGGCCCTGTGCTCAAAGCGCCGCCGCGCCCCCGCCTGAAGCACTCAACGCCCCGCCCCAAAGTCAAGAAGGGCTCTCTTCCCTCGTCTTCAGGTCAGCAGTCTATTTCAGATCAACTTTATCCGCCGCGGGATCCGGCCAAAGTTCCCAAACCGGTCAAGAAAAAGCGTCCATAATCTCTTCTATAGATTCTTCTCTGGATTAGAGCTCAGTAGAGTTCTCCTCCCAATCTTCCGGTTTTAATAGCCCTTTTATCTTGGTTGTGCCGTGACAGAGTCAAACCTACCCCCCAACAAAGATGAGTTTATTTCGCCTCGCTATCCCTACTGGGGCGAGGTGAGACCCCAGAATTTGGTTTTCGATGCCAATTTACAAGAATTCAGCAACAGGGTGTCTTTGATCTGTGGCCTGGAAACGGGGGGCAAGATCACCCCGGAGGAAGCCTATCGGCAGATCAAACAGCTCTGGAAACAGCTCAAAGAAACCAAGAAAGCCATCTTGGACGACCCGCAGTGGCAGGAGCCTCCCCCCGAATTGCCGGAGGAAGAGTAGCCGGCTGGATCCCTTGGCTCGCAACCCCTGCTGGCTAACTGCAAACGGCGTCTGGTGGGCGCGGAGCCCTTGCCATTGCCAACAAGACAACGCTCAAGCGCTCTGTGCCGCTGAGACCATCACTTTCAGCTTCTCTCCCAAAAGGAGGGGAGAGTTGGAAGCCCAGGGCTGTGAAGGGTGTCTGTAACTGGCCTAGGGCAGGCCCCAAGCTCTGGCCTGCTCCGCCAGCCAGCCCTCGGCGCGCAGGTTCTCCAGTTCTCGGCGCACCCGCAGCCGCAATTCAGCATGCTCCAGCCCCTTGGGCAGGGCAATGGCCAGCCCCACTGTCGCCAACGGGGATCCCAGAAACTGAAACTGGGGGTGCTCCGCCAGCCACCCCGCCAGCACCGAGCGATCCGCTGCCCAGGCCTGCACCGCCCCTTTTAGGAGCAATTCTGCCCCTTCCTGGTAGGAATCCACCGCCACCAACTCAACCCCTGGGAGGTAGCGCTGGAGGTGGGGAATGGCGGCCGATCCACGTAGGACGGCAATCCGCGCGCCGCGCAGCTCTGACCAGCTCGTCCAGTTTTGGGAACGGGCCACAACCAGGCTGGGGCCATCCGGGTAGTAGGCCGAGGTGAACTCCACCTGGCGCGCCCGATCCGGTGTGATGCCGATCTGAGCGATGGCCAGATCCACTTCCCCTGCAGTCAGCACCTGTAGCCGCTCCACATTGGCCACTGGCACCAGCTCCACCGCCGCCGGGGATCCCAGCAGCCGGGATCCCAGCTCGCGGGCTAGGTCAATCTCAAACCCCTGCAGCTTGCCTTCGGCATCGCGAAACGCCAACGGCCTGAGGTTGTCTTTGACTGCAACTCGCAACTGACCCGAACGAACAATCTCTGACCAGGGACGGGCAGCGGCAGGGATCCCTAGGCAAACTAAGGCCAGGCTGGCCGCCCAGCAAGACCTCTGGATCGCCGAGGCCAACGGAGACTGAGATCCCATCCCCTTCAGGCGGTGCGGGACTGGCGGGCCGCAGCCACCACTTGGGTGAAGGCTTCGGGATCCAGGAAAGCCAAGCGGGCCAACATTTTGCGATTGAGCTGGATATTGGCTTTTTTGAGGCCGTCGATGAACTCGCTGTAGCGCAGGCCCTGGGCGCGGGTGGCGGCATTGATGCGGGCAATCCAGAGGCGGCGAAAATCCCGCTTCTTGCGGCGGCGATCCCGGTAGGCACTGCGCAGGGCCTTCATCACCTGCTGGTTGGCGGTGCGGAACAGCTTAGAGCCGGCTCCGCGAAAGCCTTTGGCCAGCTTGAGGATCTTCTTGCGACGCTTGCGGGCAACATTGCCCCGTTTGACTCTCATGGCGGTAACTCAATACAGACAGA
>NZ_JANSJI010000050.1:0-11030 GCF_047462475.1 Synechococcus sp. H55.11 | reverse complement strand
TTGCGGGCAACATTGCCCCGTTTGACTCTCATGGCGGTAACTCAATACAGACAGAATACAGACAGATGGATACAAGGGCGAACAAGCCTTGAGACTTTTGGCCTGCCGTGGCGATCGGCTCACCCTAGGCTGAGGGAGTGGAGGAAGCGGCACAACGGGATCCCACCTAGTGGGTGTTGGGCAGCATCAGGCGCACGTTGGCCAGATCCCGTTCATCCACCAGGGCCACGCCGGCCAATTTGCGTTTGCGGTTGGTGGTTTTGTGCTCAAGCAAGTGATTGTGCCCGGCCCGGCGACGCATGAACTTGCCGCTGCCGGTGAGGCGAAAGCGCTTGGCGGCTGCCTTGCGAGTTTTGATTTTGGGCATGGCAATAACCCCAGAAATGGCCAGGGGAAAGGTCACAGTCTTCTAGCATAAGCTAGGGAAGACCAAGAAAGCAAATGCCGCAATGGCCTCTTCCTGTCTCAAAGCCGCCAAGAGCCCTCAAAAACTGTTCTCTTGCGGCTCCAAAAGCAACACTTGCCAGCGCAGCAACTGCTGCAACTGCGGCCAGCTCAGGGGAGAGTCTAGGCTTTCTTGAAGGGCTTGGACGGTGCGGATCCCGTCCACCTGCTGCAGGAAGGCGAAGGCTTCCTCGCTGAGGGAGATGGCCTCATAGGCGTAGTTGAAGAGGCTCCGCCCCGGCCACAGGCCCAGGCAGGGGCTGAGGTGGGCAACTACCGCGGCCACATCCTCTGGATGGGTCCATTCCCAGCGGCGAATAGGGGGCTTGCCGAGAAAGAGCTCGTAGTGGGCCACCACCGGATCCAACAGCTCGATTAGGCGGTAGCGCTCCGGCTCCGGCAGTTGGGCTGCCTGGGCCAGTAGGGTTTCATCTTTGCCCAACACCCGCTCCAGCCGCCAGAACTCTGGGTTGGAAAAGCGCAAAAACTGCAGCCCTGAAGCCTGAATTAGCTCAAACAGCGTCTCGATGGTGTAGTCCACTTCCTGCGGGTGCAGGTACATATCGGCAAAGCATTCGTCGTCCACGTTTTCGATGGCCCAGCGGGCGCGTTCCTGCTGCTGGATGCGGTTGCTGTCTGGCAAAATCTGGAAAAGGCGGCGGCCCACCTGGAGCCCTTGCTGTAGGTGTTCTGCGGAAGCTAGCGGCTGATGCTCTGAGCCAGTGACCAAGAGGCGGATGGCCTTCTGCATCAGGCGGATCTCGTGGCGGCCCAGCTCGCCGTACACAAATAGGTGGAGGATCCCGCCGGGAGCCAGCTTGTTTGCCAGAGCCTGCAGCCCCGCCACCGGATCCGGGAGGTGGTGGAGCATGCCTACGCAGTTGATGAAGTCGAACTGCCCCGGCAGTTGGTCGATGTCGTAAACGTTGAGCTGGCGAAAGTGCACCGGTGGTGCCTGGGAAGCCCGGCAGCGGGCCTCGGCAATCTCCAGGGCGCGGCTGCTCAGGTCAAAAGCCCAGATTTCGGCGTTGGGGTTTTGGTGGGCGATATACTCCGTCCCCACCCCAGAGCCGCAGCCGGCGTCCAGGATGCGCACTGGGCGGCGGCCTGGATGAGCACCTGTGCAAAAGGCATAGGCCTGGGGCCAGCTCCAGCGCCAGTTCCACCCCGGCGGGGGAACGGTGCCGATGGGCTGTGGCGGGAAGGGGTAGAGGTCGTAGAGCTGCCGCACTTGTTTGAGAATCTGTTCGGCGCTGCGGGACTGCATAGGCTCTCCAGCCAGACTATCCAGACTATAGTGACGATATCTCCCCTAAGCACATTTCTCGCCAACGCTCTATGGTTGTCCGCGCTTCCCATCCTCTGCAAGCTGGCCTCACCTTCGACTGGATCAAGCTGACGGCTGAGCTCAAAAAAATTCTCGATCCCCGGCGAGTGATCAGCAAGCCGGAGGAGCTGTTGGTTTACGAGTGTGACGGGCTGACCAGCTACCGGCAAAGGCCGGCTTTGGTGGTGTTGCCGCGCACCACAGAAGAGGTGGCGCAGGTGGTGAAGCTGTGCAGCCGCTACCAGGTGCCCTTTGTGGCGCGGGGATCCGGCACTGGCCTTTCGGGAGGGGCGCTACCCCTGGAAAATAGCGTCGTCATTGCCACCACCCTGATGAAACAGATCCTGGAGATTGACCTAGACAACCGCTGCATGGTGGTGCAGCCGGGGGTGATCAACGCCTGGATTACCCAAGCGGTGGCCGACCAGGGCTATTTTTATGCGCCGGATCCCTCTAGCCAGTCGGTTTGCTCCATCGGCGGCAATGTGGCGGAAAACTCCGGCGGCGTCCACTGCCTCAAGTACGGGGTAACAGCCAACCACATCCTCGGCTTGACGGTGGTGCTGCCGGATGGGGAAGTGGTGCGCTGGGGGGGCAAGATCCCGGAGATGCCCGGCTACGACTGGGTAGGTCTGTTTGTCGGTTCCGAGGGCACCCTGGGCATCGCTACCGAGATTACCCTGCGCCTGCTGAAAACCCCGGCCCAGGTTCAGGTTTTGCTGGCGGACTTCGACAGTGTAGAAGCAGCGGGATCCGCCGTCTCTGACATTATCGCTGCCGGGATCATCCCCGCCGGCCTGGAGATCATGGACAACTTCAGCATCAACGCCGTCGAGGATGTGGTGCAGTTGGGCTGCTACCCGCGGGATGCGGCGGCCATCTTGCTGGTGGAGGTGGACGGGCTGGAGCTGGAGGTGGAGGAAGCCGGCCAACAGGTGAGGGCGCTGTGCCTCAAAAACGGGGCCCGCCAGGTGCAAGTGGCAGCCGGCCCAGAAGAGCGGGCGCGGCTATGGAAGGGGCGCAAGGCGGCCTTTGCTGCAATGGGCAAGCTCAGCCCCAACTACTACGTCCAGGATGGGGTGATCCCCCGCAGCCAGCTAGCCTATGTCCTCAAAGAAATCGAGCGCCTCAGCCGCGAATACGGCTACCCGGTGGCCAATGTGTTCCATGCCGGCGACGGCAATCTCCATCCGCTGATTCTCTACGACGAGTCGGTGCCGGGATCCCTGGAGCAGGTGGAGAAACTGGGGGGCGAGATTCTCAAACTCTGTGTGCGCCTGGGGGGTAGCCTTTCTGGCGAGCACGGCATCGGGGCGGAGAAACGCTGCTACATGTCGGAGATGTTTACGCCCACGGATTTGGAGAGCATGCAGTGGGTGCGGCAGGTATTTGACCCGCAGCACATCGCCAACCCCGACAAGATCTTTCCCACTCCCCGCACCTGCGGCGAGGCGGCCCATGCCCACCGGCGGCCGGAATGGCAAGGGATCCCTGTCTTCTAGCTGGCCTGCCGCTGCTGCTGCAGCTCGGCAAAGGCCTGGGCAAAGTCTTCCTGGCAGATGACCAGGGTTTTGGCATCCACCGTCTCGGCAGTGGCGCGGTGGCGGCGGATGGCGGCAATGGCGGCACGGTTGCTCAATAGAGCCAGATCGGCACCGCTCCAACCTTGGGTCTGCTCGGCCCACCCCTGTAAATCCACATCCGGCCCCAGGGGACGCTTGCGGTTATGTACAGATAAGATTTCCCACCGCCCGGCGCGATCCGGCAGCTCCACACTCAGGTGCAGCTCCAGCCGTCCGGCACGGGTGAGGGCGGGATCCAAACTGGCTTTGCGATTGGTGGCCGCCACCACCAGCACCCCCTGGCTGGGGCGGATCCCGTCCAGTTCGGCCAGGAGTTGCCCCAGGACACGGTCGCTGACGCCGCTATCGCCGGAGTAACTGCCTCGCGCGGGAGCGAGGGTGTCGATCTCATCGATGAAGATGACGCAAGGGGCACACTGGCGGGCGCGGGCAAAGAGTTCCCGCACCGCCTGCTCGGAGGATCCCACCCATTTGCTGAGCAGCTCCGGGCCGGAGACGGCGATGAAATTGGCCTTGGCCTGGGAGGCGATGGCCTTGGCCAGCAGCGTCTTGCCGGTGCCGGGGGGCCCGCTGAGGAGGATCCCTTTGGGGGCCTGGGCCTGGGCCTGCTCGTACAGCTCCGGGTGCAGCAGGGATCCCTCGATGGCCTCCTGCAAAATCTGCTTGGCGTGCTCCAGGCCGCCGATCTGATCCCAGCTCACCTGGGGCGACTCAATTTCCACCGAGCGCAACACCGCCGGCTTTACCTGTTGCAGAGCCTGCTGAAAGTCCGCCGCCGAAACCGTCAGCGACTCAGGGACAGGGGATCCCAAATCCGGCACCTGGCGCCGCAAAGCTGCATAGGCGGCCGCCTGGCACAGGCCGCGCAGATCCGCCCCCACAAAGCCCAGCGTCTGATCCGCCAGGCTGTCCAAATCCACATCCTCCGCCAGCGGCATGCCGCGGGTGTGAATGGCCAGGATCTCCCGCCGCCCCTCCCGATCCGGCACCTTAAAGATGATCTCCCGGTCAAAGCGCCCCGGTCGCCGCAGGGCCGGATCCAGGGCCTCAGGCCGGTTGGTGGCCGCCAGCACCACAACACCTTTTTGAGCCGCAAACCCGTCCATCAGCCCCAGCATTTGAGCCACCAGGCGTTTTTCTACCTCCCCCTCGACGGTGGCGCGGTTGGGGACAAGAGCATCGATTTCGTCGATGAACACCAGACAGGGGGCAGACTTAGCCGCCTTCTCAAATAGCTGCCGCAGGCGCGCCTCCGCCTCCCCGTAATACTTGCCGATCAGTTCCGGGCCGACAACGGCAATGTAGTTCACCCCCAGGCTCTCGGCCAGGGCGCGGGCGGTGAGGGTTTTGCCGGTGCCTGGGGCTCCCACCAGCAGCACGCCGCGGGGAGGATCCAGTCCCAGCTTGGCCAGCAGATCGGGCCGCTTGAGGGGAAGTTCTACCATCTCCCGCAGAATTTGGAGTTCTTCTTTCAGACCTCCCACGTCCTTGAGCGCGAGGCCCTTGGCGCTGCGGAGCGAGTCCGTTGCAGCGGCTCTGCTTTGCTCACATGGGCCCGCTGCAGGTCTAACCTGCGGCTCGCTGCTCCAAGAGGATTGCCCCGTGGCGGTTTGAACGCCGCTGGGACGAGGGGGAATAGAGCCGGAACGGGGAATAGAACTGCCCAGAGGCCGGGCCTGGACGCGAACTTCAGTTCGCAGTTCCCCACTTTGTTTTTTCTCATCCAGCTTCTGAGCCAGCTCGATTAACTGCTCAATACCCTGGATAAAGTCGCTTAAATTGGCCATAGCCGGGATTTTCCATCACACAGTCGTCTGCAAATTGACCCCGCCAGAGGTTCCAGCTCATCCCCTGCCTGGCCGGTTCAGGTGAGGAGAGTTCCACGGCCAGATGCTCAGTATGATACCCTTCACTTCGACTGCCGTCCTTGCTGGGTGAGGAAAATCTGCTCTCGGATCCAGCCCAGCCAGGGATCCAGCCCGGCACCCGTCTTCGCAGAAAGACAAAAAATGGGCACAGAAGGGTTGATCTCACGGATGTTGGCTTGCATCCGATCCAAATCCACCTCCAAAACAGGCACCAGATCCACTTTGGTGATCAGCAGACAATCCGCCTCTCGAAACATAATCGGGTACTTGAGAGGCTTATCCTCCCCTTCGGCAACGCTGAGCAGCGCTACCTTGGCGTGTTCTCCCACCTCAAACTCCGCCGGGCAGACCAGGTTGCCGACATTTTCCACCAGCAGCAAATCCAGTTGTTGCGGATCCAGCAGGGCTTCCAACTGCTGTAAACCCCCGGCCACCATGGCCGCGTCCAGATGACAGGCCCGACCCGTGTTGATGGCAATCACCGGGATTCCGTAGCAGCGCAACCGCTCTGCATCCAGTTGGGTTGTCATGTCTCCCTCGATCACCGCCAGGCGCAGCGAGCCGGCAAGAGCGGCCACGGTTTTCTCCAGCAAAGAGGTCTTCCCGGCTCCGGGAGCGCTCATGAGGTTCAGACAGGTCACTCCCCAGGCATCGAAGTGCTCCCGGTTGTGGTCGGCCTGGTGTTGGTTGGCGTGGAGCAGGTTAATCCCCAGATCCAAGACTTGATGCATGGCACAAGCTGTATGTGGGTTGCGGTTGAGAAGAGAAAAAACTCTAGCCTCCGAACGAGCGGAACTCGCTCATGGCCGGGGCAGGGGAAGGGCTGGCCGAAAGTTTGCGCACCTCAGAGCAGAAAGAAGCCATGCTAAAGCCACCAAAGCGCTTGACGGTGCTGGCCCGCAGGCGCAGGTTCGGGCTGGCAAACCAGATGCGCTCCTCTGACTCGGTCATCTCATATTCGGTGTAGAGGGTGAGGGCGCCGTCAGATCCCATCACATAGGTACCGGCCACCGGTATTTTTTCGGCATAGCCCTGATCCCGCAGCAATTGCCCGCGCATGGGATCGACCTCATCGGGGATGGGAACCAGCACCACATCGCCTTTGTACTCTTCGTTGTCCCACTCCTGCTCGCCATCCCACCGCACCCGCGCTGCTCCCACAGCTCGCTGCGGATCCACCTTGAACAGCTCACAAACCCGGATGACGGCTGGATCGGTTGGCGCAAGCGTAGCAATCTGGACTTTCGACCTCCCTCCCTCAGAGCGGCGAAAAGCCAAGTGATGGCTGGTGCGCTGGCACATCCACTCCCCAGCACTGAGGGCGAAAAACTCCATTACGGTCATCATGGCCGACGCGGATCCTCTATCGATAGACAGGATTTGCCGATCTTAGCTTGCGTGGCAACTCACCCTTAACTCTCAATTTAGCTTTTAAGGGGTTCGGGGAGCTCTCAGTCCCGCGCTCTGGCATTCCCCATGGCACGCTACGCCAACCGTGGGGTTGGGCCAGACCAATCCACCTCATGTTGCTGACGCCCGCAGCGACTTCCATTGCCAAACCGCACCTAAACTTTGCCCTCAGGCCCAGACCACGAAACCCAACAGGGATGTGGGGCAGCCGGCGTCGTACCGCTGGCGGTCGGTGAGGGGAGAATGGCGCTTAGAATCCAGAAATAACAAAACCGGCTTGTCGGCAAAACAAGAATAAATTGTAACCAAGAATAAATTGTAAAAATTCCCTTTTGGGAGAAGGTTAACAGATGAACAGAGAACGGGCAAAGCTGGTGTTTATGGGAGCAACTGTTTGTGCGTTTACAGCACTGGTTGGAGCGTTTGCTTTTCCCATTCTTTCGTGGCGTCGCTGGTTCCTCCTTTTGTCAGCCATCTGTGGCCTTGTTGTCTCTCTAGCCAATATTGAACTGGGCAGAGAGGAGGAAGAAGCCCCCCAGACTCGCAAGTGGCGCATGGTGTCCCGTTTGTATGAGATGGCTCTTGGGTCAATTTTTGTCATTCTCGTATTATTTTTACTATTTTTAGCCTGAAGTTTTGCCGATAGGCGGGCGGCCAGCCCATCGCCATTTGGAGTAGCGAGACCGGGGGGCAACAATCCAGTTGGGCTCGGTCAGATCCTGGCAAATCTTTGTATCCTTAGGGTCGGTAGGTCTGTTGCAGAGGGTGTGGGGAGTGACAAGTCTGAGTCGTGTGGCACACAGGCTGAAAGGGTGGATGGTGTTCGGATTGCTCGCCCTCTGTCTGCTGCTGTGGGAAATGGCCCCGTCTCAGGCGCAGAATGTTAACCAACTGCAGCAGCGCCAGCAGCAGATCCAGCAACAAATCCAGAGCACTCAGCGCCGCCTCGGAGAAGTGCGCCAGGCCGAAGAAGAGGCCCGCCGCCGCATGGGATCCCTGCGCCAAAACATTCGCCAAACCGAAGCCAGCCTGCGCGACAACCAATATCGTCTGGAACAGGCCCAGAAGGCCCTAGAGCAAGCGCAGCAAGAGCTCCAGGAGCTGCAAGACCGCCTGAGGCGGCAGCAGCAGGGCACGGCCGCCCGCTTGCGCTACATGCAGCGGCAGGGGGCAGAACATTGGTGGGCTTTGCTGCTCACCAGCCGCGACCTGAACGAGTTTTTCGATCGCCGCCACCAGTTGCAATTGCTGATCGAGGCCGACCGGCAGTTGATCCGGGAGCTGCAGGCGATGGCTGAGGAGGTGGAGCAGCAGCGCGTTGCTCTGGAGATGCAGCGCAACGAGATTTCTTTGATTTTGCAGGAGCTGGCGGCCCAGAAAAACCAACTGCAGCAGCAGGCTGCCGCCCAAGAGCAACTGGTGGGCCGCCTGGCCAACGAGCGCGCTGCCTATGAAGCAGCCCAACGGCGTTTGGAAGCCGATTCTCAACAGTTGACCGTCCTCATCCAGCAACTGATCGCCCAGCAGGCTCAGCAGCGAGGGGGTGGGGATCCGGTTCAGGGGACGGGCCGGTTGATCCCACCGGTGGGCGGGCCGATCACCAGTGGCTTTGGCTGGCGGGTTCACCCCCTCTATCGCAGCCGCCGCTTTCATGCGGGGATCGACTTCGGTGTGCCCACCGGCACGCCAGTTCGGGCATCAGACCGGGGCACGGTCATCTACGCCGGTTGGTACGGCGGCTACGGCTACACGGTGATTGTGAACCACGGCGGCGGCATCACCACCCTCTATGCCCACAACAGCCGCGTCGCCGTCGGGGTGGGCCAGCAGGTACAGCGGGGGCAGGCCATTGCCGCTTCTGGCTCCACCGGCCTCTCCACCGGGCCTCATGTTCACTTTGAAGTGCGGGTCAACGGCCAACCGGTGGATCCGCGCCGCTACTTGTGAAGCAGCGCCTCTGCCGGCACCGGCTGTAGGGATCCCGCCTGCAACGTCCACTGCACATCGGCAATAGAGGACAGCTCCTCCGGGTCGTGGGAAACCACCAACACCGTCCAGGTGGATTTCAGCCGGGCCAACAGCTCGATCAACTGCCGCCGCACGGACCAATCCAGCCCCGCCGTCGGCTCGTCCAGCAGCAGCAGAAACGGGCCGCGAATGAGCTGCACCGCCAGGGCCAAGCGCCGCTGTTGCCCGCCGCTGAGGTGGTTGGGGAAGGTGTGCAGGGGGATCCCTGCCAATCCCACCTGCTGGAGGACATTCTCGATCTCCTTTTGCTGCAGTTCCGGGTGGCCGAAGCGCATTTCCTCCAGCACCGTCAAGCCACAAAAGTGGCGCTCCGGGAACTGAAACACCAGCCCCGCCAGGCTGCGCAACTGGTTGAGGGAGAGCTCCGTCCCGCCCCAGGCAATCCGTCCCTGGGTGGGCCGCGCCAAGCCGGCCAAGATTTCCAGCAGGGTGCTCTTGCCGGCCCCACTTTTGCCCACGATCAGCCCCAACTGGTTCGGGCCCAGCTCAAAGGAGAGATCCTTGAGAATCGGCTGGGAAACGGCTGCCGGATGGTAGGAAAGATGCTGAACCTGCAACATAAGCGCCAAGGAGGGGGATGCTGTCGTTATTTTGGCACCGGAAGATCCCCGCCCAACAGCCATCGCTTCGCTGCAATCGGCAGGTTACCCCAAAACGATGCCGATGTCTGGCAGGCAGATTGAGCTAGCCTGGAGACAGGGTTAAGTTATTGCTCTGGTCATTCGGATGGCGCAGCCTTCTTCTGCAGATTCTTCTTCGACCGGCATTCGCGCAAGCGTTGCGGAGCAGCAGGGATCCCCCCCGAGCTATACCCGCCTGGCCATGCGCAACATGGTGCGCAAAGGCAGGACCTCTCTGCTTCACTTCACCCTGACAGCGGTGGGGTTGGTGGCCCTGCTGGTGGGGTTGGCCTACCTGTTTCACTGAGTTCCACGGTTGTCAGTTGGGCGGAAAAGGTGCACTCTGGGGGTCTCTCGCTACGTTCGCTGTTCCTTTTCAGCTTTTCCCCAAGGTTAAGTGTTAGGAAAGAACAAGCAGCAGTGGATCCCACAGCTCGAGCAGATGGCAATCCCGGCTGCTGAAACGCCAACCTCTGGCCTTTTGGATTTCGGCCTATGCAGACTTCGCCAGATCTCACCTCCGCTCGTTCTGTCATTCGCCTGCTGTTGTTTGCCAAGAGTCGAGCCGTCGTTGCTGAACTTGAGAAGCATCTGCTTCAGCACATCCAGGGGTTACCCGGCCAATACCCTGCCCAACTAAAAGTGGTGCTGCTGGAGGAGCACCCCTACCTGGCGGAGCATTACAAGTTGGTGGCGACTCCAGCTCTGGTCAAGGCCGAACCTCTGCCCGCTCAGGTCTTGGCGGGGGCCGACTTGGCAACACAGTTGGAAGTGTGGTGGCCCCGTTGGCAGGGCCAGGCGGCCTTGGCCTCCCAACAAGAAGGTGCAGGACAGGATCCCACCCCTCCCCCGACCACCGAGGCGCTGTTGCAAATGTCGGAAGAGGTGTTTTTGCTGCGGCAGGAACGGGCCCAATTGCAGGAGCAGTTGGACTTCAAAGACCGCGTTCTGGCCATGTTGGTACACGATTTGCGCAGCCCCCTGACGGCCACGGCTCTGGCGGTCGAAACCCTCCAGCAGGGGCGCGAGGGATCCCTGGACAAAGCGCTGGAGCGGCAGTTGTTCGACCACGCCCGCCAGCAACTGCGCAAGATGGACAGCATGATCACCGATATTCTCGAGTCAGCCCGGGGCGCCGCCTCGGAGCTGAGGATTCGAGCCGTAGAAACCCAGTTGCCCAGCCTGTGTCAGCCGGTGATCGAAGAGCTACAGCCGCGCATGCAAGCCAAGCGGCTGCAGTTTCAAGCGGATATTCCCGTCGATCTGCCCTCTGTTCATGTGGATCCCGACAAGATCCGCCAAGTTCTGTTCAACCTGCTGGATAACGCCATCAAGTACACCCCTGCCGAGGGATCCATCCGCCTCGATGTCCTCCATCGCACCAGCCAAAAGGTGCAGGTGACCGTCAGCGATACCGGCCCCGGGATCCCGGAAGCCGACCAGGAGAGCATCTTCTCCGATTCCGTTCGTCTGTCCCGGGATCAACAGCAGGAGGGCTATGGCATCGGCCTTTCCCTCTGCCGGCGGATTGTGCGCGCCCACTATGGCCAGATTTGGGTGGAATCTGTCCTGGGCAAAGGCAGCAGCTTTCATTTCACCTTGCCGGTATACCGGCTCTGCAAGCGCTAGCCAAAGGCCCCGGCAGGCAAGCAGATATCTGGCAACAAGGACTCCGTCTCTGCCGGGGTTGAGGCCGCAACGGTTTGATTGATGTCTGGGTCGGGTCAGGTTGGCCAATTTGTGTGTTTAA
>NZ_JANSJI010000049.1:0-8932 GCF_047462475.1 Synechococcus sp. H55.11 | reverse complement strand
GGAGCAAACCTAACGGGCGCAAAACTAAGTCCCGGCTGGGATCGATTTGCTGACTTGAGCGGGGCCATCCTCCCCGACGGAACCATCCATCCCTAGCAGGCCCGACTAATGTTCAGCTTCACCGAGGTGGGTCTAGATCGGAATGACCGTAATCCCACTTTCCAAAACACGTTATCGATGGTTTGGGTATTTTCCGTATCTTTAACTACAGATTTTTCGGTAGGATTGATCGTGTAGAGCTCCTGATGCTGGAGAGCAGCCTCATGAATGCAGCCGCTGAAAGGGGTGGGGTGAGTCTCCTTGCCCGCCATCGCCACAACATGGCAGCTTCCCTGGCCCATCGTTTGGCAGCAGCCAGAGCGGCCAACAACACCCGCTTGGTGGAATTGTTAGAGCAAGAGGAGCGGCAACTGGCAGCCGAGTACGGCAGCAGGGATCCTTCCTCTCCAGCGCTGTTTGGAGGATGGCGCCGCCTTTGGCAGAGCCTAAAAGCGGTTTTGACGGCTTGCGATGAGCTGCGCGTGCGTCAATGGGTAGATGGTAGCGGCAGGGTCTGGTGGTCTGTCCAAGACCTGATTACAGGGGAGCGGCTGTGCACCCATTCCGATGGGGAGTTGATGGATTGGATCGAGCAGCACTGCCGGGACAATTAGTCTCCTCTCTGCGCTAAGCTGGGGCGACGGCATCTGAGGATCCGAGTTGATAGGATCGCAGGGGTTGTTTATTAGCTTTGGGAGATGTGAGATGGTTTGGCAGTTGTTGACGTGGCCGGCCCAAAGCTTGCTTTGGCTAGCGGAGCAAATTCAAGAACGCGCCGAAGCACAACTGGATAACAAAGAAAACTTGCAAAAAGAGCTTACAGCCTTGCAAATCCAGCTAGATTTGGGAGAAATTGACGAAGACACCTACGCCCGCCGAGAAGAAGAGATTTTGTTGGCCCTGGAAGCCCTAACCCAGGCAGAACGAGCAGCCGAAGCACAAAGTGCTGATGGCGAGTTGGCAGGGGATCCCTGAACTTTGCGAGGGGGCAGAACATGGGAGAATGGGCTTCTGTACACCCCCATCTTTCCTAACCTGGGCTGTTTTCAATGACTGAATCGCATGAAACCTTGATGCTCCGCGACGAGCAGAACCAGCCTCTCAAGTGCGAGATTCTGCGGCAGGTGGTCATCGATGGGCAGACCTATGCCCTGGTCACTCCTGTCGATGCCGTGATCAAAGTGCTGGTTTGGGAAGGGGAACCCAACCAGGCGGTGAACGGAGACGCCGACATGGAAGGGATCCTGGACGAGCCGGATCCGGAAGAGCTACAGGCTGCCATCCCCACCATCCAGGCGGTCTTGGGGGAGTTGAACCTGACCTTGCAGCAGAATGGCTTTGACATCCTTACGGTTCAGGGAGAGCTGCCCCCCGTCGAAGAGGAAGATGTGTTCGAGCTGGGCGAGAGCGAAGAAGATGCCCAGGAGTTTCAACTGCTGGCTACGTTTTTCTACCAAGAGAAGAAATACGGCATCTTTGCTCCCCTGGATCCCGTTTTGATCTATGCTGCTTTGCCCGAGGAAGGGGATCCCTATCTGCTCACCCCGGATGAGCCTCCAGAGCTTTTCGATCAGCTCTATGCTCTGCTGCTGGATCTGGACGAGGAATGGGAAGGCGAGGATGACGAAGAAGAGGAGGACGAAGATTAGGCCGTGAGTGAACCCTCAAGGGTTGGGTAGCGACCAGGAGCAACAGGGATGCAGCCGGTTGATCTGACCACCCTGCGTGCGGTGCTGGCGGATCTGACGGGGGCAGCGGCAGGGCGGGATTCTTGGTTGCCCGCCCGCGTGGAATGGGTCCAACAGACCGATCTGTGGACGGTGGTCATCGGTTTGCGCACGCTCACTGCCCGCCCCTGCCTGCTGTTGTGCTGGCATCCCCAAGCGGCGCGTCTCCACCTCTGTCAGCCTCCTGCCAAAGAGCCGGACGGCTTTCAATTTAGCCAGTTTCTCCAACGGCAACTGAGGGGTTTGGCGCTGACGGAGCTGGCTCTCACAGACGAGTGGGAACGGGTGATCGACTGTCGCTTTGCCCCTCGGCCCGGGGATCCCCCGCAGCGCCATCTCTACCTAGAGGTGATGGGCAAGCACAGCAACGCCATTTTGGTGGACGAGGCAGGCCTGATTTTGGCCAGCGGCCATGGGGTGAGCGAGCGGCAATCGCGGGTGCGTCCGGTGCAGCCGGGCCTTCCCTACGAGTCCCCTCCAGCCCTGACTGCGCCGATCCCACAGCGATCCGAGCCTTTCTCCTCTTGGCAAGAGCGCATCGCCTTGATCCCCGGCCCCATCGGCCAACGGCTGTTGCACGGTTATCGCGGTCTCAGTCGGCATTTGGTGGAAGCGATGTGTCATCAGGCTGGGATCCCGCCGCAGACCCCCAGCGATCACCTGTCTGTCCATGATTGGCAGGCGCTGTTTGCCAGGTGGCAGGACTGGCTCACCCGTCTGGAAACAGGCCGGTTTGAGCCGGCGCCCACTCCCCAGGGATACACCGTCCTCGGTTGGGCAAGCCGTCCCGTCAGCCCTCCGACGGAGTCCTTGCACCAACTTCTGGAAGACTACTACCAAGCTCAGCTCAACCGCGAACAGTTTGAGCGAGAGCGCCACCGCCTGCTGCAAAAGGTGTCCACCCTGCTGAAAAAGCTCTATCAGCGGCGAGAGCAATTTGAGACGATGCTGGCCGAATCCACCCAAGCGGAAGCCTCGAAACGAGCTGCCGACTTGTTGATGGCCCACCTCCACCTCTGGCGGCCAGGGCTGCACCACATCGAGCTGCCAGATTTTGCCAGCGGCCAGACGATCAAGATCCCGCTCGACCCGGAGAAAAATGCCATTCTCAATGCCCAAGCCTACTACCGCAAGCACCGCAAACAAAAACGGGCTCAGGAAGCTGTGCGGCCTTTGCAAGAGGCGGTAGAGCAGGAGATCAGATACCTGGAGCAGGTGGAAGCGTCTCTGCAGCATCTGGAAACCTATCGGGATCCCCAAGACTTGGCCGCCCTCAAGGGAATTGAGACCGAGCTGATCCAACAGCGCTACTTGGAGAGTCCTGCTCGCCACAGCGGGACAGAATCCTCACGGATGGGATCAAAGCATTCCCCACCACAACCCTTCAACCCCCATCGCTTTACCAGCCCCAGTGGCTTCCCCATCTGGGTGGGGCGCAACAACCTGCAAAATGACCAACTGACCTTTCGCGTGGCCCAGGAACACGATTGGTGGTTTCACGCCCAGGAGATCCCCGGCAGCCATGTGCTGCTGCGCTTGCCCCCCGGCGCCGTGGCCGAAAGCGAGGATCTGCAGGCGGCTGCCGATTTGGCGGCTCATTTCAGCCGCGGTCGCCTCAGCGAACAGGTGCCGGTGGTGTATACCCGCCCGAAATGGGTGTTCAAACCGAAGGGATCCCCGCCCGGCATGGTTGTCTACAAACAGGAGCAGGTGCTTTGGGGCCGCCCCAGCCGTGCTCAATGCCTCATCGCCTCAGCCCTCGCGCAACACTGACGCTGTTTTCGGTCAGGTGGCTGTAACAGGCATCTTTAGGGAAGAACGCTGAGGGAGTGGCTGGCGCTGCGGCCATAGCGGCTGGGATCGTACATTTCTTCCGCCAGGGCAGGGGCCACCTGGAACTGGCCGGGGATCTCTGGACGGAAGAGGTAGACGAACTCGTGGCGGCCCTGCCTGAGCTCGGTGCTGAAGAAGGCCACGCGGTCGTCGCGGTTTTCTTGATGGGTCCAAAACCAGTCCCACCAGTAGTCGGGGGCCGAGCCGGTGAGCAGCCGCGGATCCTGGGAGGTGATCTCGGCGCCGCTGGGCAAGGGATCCTCGATCACCACATAGTGGCTATCGCGCTCAGCTTCCACCGTCAGCCGGGCCAGGAGCACCTCGCCGGCGCGCACCGCCTCGCCGGGGCGCAGGAGCTGTTCTCGGTAGCGGATCTCTCCATTGGCTTGGGGTTGGGGCTGTAGGCGGAAGTAGCTGCGGCCGACGGCAAAGCCTTGGCTTTGAGAGGGCAGAGGGTTGGGAACAAAAGCTTCTCCCCTCAAGCTGTAGTAGAGGGGGCCGGGGCCGGATTTTTCCAAACGCAGGCGGCTCAGGGTGCTCACCTCGGCGTCGTCCCAGTCCAGCACTTGGCGGGGATCCGCACCGCCGGCCTGCCAACGCGCCAGTTCAGCTCCGCTCACCTCCTCCAACACCCGCACCTGGCCGGGGCCAGGCTGTTGCTGTTGCTGGGCTTGGTAGTAGGCCACCAGGCCCAGGAGGGCGTCGGCGGTGGCTTTGGTGGTGCGCCAGCGGTTGTCCTGCCGCTGCTGGAGAAGGGCGGTGGCGATCTCGCCAGCGCGGCCATCCTGCAGGCGCACGGCCAGTTGCAAGAGGGGCCCGGCCACCTCCAGGTCGTCGTAGGTGGAGCGCTCGCCGGTTGGCGGGGCGGAGGCGGCAGGAAGAAACCAGCGCCCCTGGGGATCCCTTTGCCGCCGCTCTAGAACCTCATCCAGAGCCGCTTGGGCGGGATCCCGCTGGCCCTGTTGCAGGGCGGCCAGCCCGCGGTAGGCCAGGCCAAAGGTGGAAAGCTGCGGCGGCGGCGGCAGCTCGGCAGTCACCAGCGCCGGATCCCAGAGGGCCAGGCTGTAGGCCACAAAGGCCCGCAGATCGGGGGAGAGGGGTTGGAACTGCTGCCCAGCCAGGTACTCCAAAGCCCGCTGCACCCGCCACTCCTTGAGGGCATAGCCAGCGGCCTGGGCGAGATGATAGCCCTGCAGGATGTAGGCGGTCAGGTAGGGGTTGCTGGTGTCGTAGGCCCACCAGCCCCAGCCGCCGTCGTAGTTCTGGGAGTCCTCCAGCCGCTGCAGGCCGGCTCGAACCACCCGCGGCAGCCGCTCCAGGGTGGGCGAGCGCAGGTTCAAGCCCAACTGCTTGCTGGCCTGGGCCACCGCCAAGGCGGGCAAAAAGCGGCTCAAGGTCTGCTCGGTGCAGCCGTAGGGGAACTGGACGAGATAGTCCAACGGCCCCAAAAGCTCCGCTGCCGGGCTGGCGGCCAGTTCCAGATGCAGGTGTCGGGATCCCGGCACCCAAGTGGCCGGCCAATCCAAAGGCAGCTCAAGGCTGTTCGCCTGCAGCCGCCCCATTTGGAAGAAGCGGTGTACTGCCCCCAAGGGCTGGCTGGGGATCCGCAGTTGCAGCGCATCCTGCAGCCCCTCCCCTTGCGCCCAAACCCGCACAGGGGTATCGCCGGCCCCCAGCACCTGCAGCGGCCATTCCACCCGCTCCGCTCCTTGGGCGGGCACGGTCAGGCGTTGCCGTTGGGGGCCCTGCACTTCTAGGTTTCCGGGCACTTCCAGCCCCACTTCCACTGCTTGGGCTTGACCGGTGCGGTTTTGCACGATGGCCGCCAAGGTGAGCCGATCCCCCACCCGGAAAAAGCGGGGGGTGGCCAGGCGCACCAAGAGGTCTTTGCTGACAGCGACGGTGGCTAGGGCGGAGCCCACCTGGGTGTCGGCGGTGGCGGCGCGGGCGGTCAAGCGCCAGGTAGTCAGGTTGTCCGGCCAGCGCACCTGGACCTGGGCTAAGCCATCGGCATCGGTCACCAAATCCGGGAACCAGGCGGCGGTATCGCGAAAGTCTTCCCGCACCTGGCCGGCCAGCTTGTCGGCACCACCGGGGTATTGCTGAGGGAAAGAGGTGGTGGTGGTAACTTGGTTGTCCTGGCGCCCGTAGAAGAAGCGGCGGATATCGGGGGTGAAGTCGGGCCGCAGCAGGTAGAGGGCGTTGTCCACGATCCCCAACCCCACCTCGGCGCTGACCGGCTGCCCTTGGGCGTTGCGGGTGCGGATTTGAATTTGGGCCGTCTCCCCTGGTTGATAAGTGGGTTTATCCGTCTGCAGCTCCACCTGCAAAAAGCGATCCAACGGCGAGACCCGCAGCAGAGCCTCGTTCTGGTACAGCCGCCGCTCTGGGCCGAGGACGGTGGCGGTGACGTAGAGGTTGGGGCGATACTCCTCCCGGATGGGCAGGCGCAGGGTGGCCGTATGCCCCTGCAGGCGCAGCACCTGTACCTGGTGCAGCCGGGATCCCTCCAGACCCACCAGCACCGGCAGATCCGGCAGCGGCGAGACGATCAGGAGCTGGGCCTCTTCCCCCACTTCGTAGATCTGGCGATCCGCCACCACCTCCAGGCTGGGCAGGGATCCCCAACTTGGCAGGGGGTTGCCCGGCTCCACCACCCAGAGATGGTCTACCTCCTGCACGCGGTAGCGACGAGGATCCTGGGCCGTCAGCCGCACCCGGTAGTCTCCCGGCTCCAGGTCGGCGGGCAGGCGCAGAACCAGGCTGCCCTCGCCGTTGACAACCTGAAAAGATTGCCGCAGCAGAGTGGCTTGCCGTCGGTAGACGCTGCTCTGGGGATCCCAGCGCCAGCGCTCCAGGCTCAGCTCCCCGGCGGTGCTGACCGGTTGGCCGTCGTAGTCGCGGGCTTGCAGCCGGTAGGTGATGACATCCCCTGGAGCAGGCAGGTGGCGATCGGCCTCGGCAAAGAGGGCAAATTGGCCGGCCGTCACCCAGGCCCGTGCCGTTCCGGTCACGCTGCGGCGGCTGATATCACTCACCTCCACCTCGATGCGCAACTGCTGCACCTCCTGCGGGCCCCAGTAGCTGTCTTCCTCCCAGTCCAGATCCTGCAACAGGCGCTCCAGGCGAAACTCCGCCCGCCCCTGGGCATCCGTCACCCCTGCTCCTTCCGCCACCAGCCCCCCGTAGCCGCCGTAGTAGCCCTGCTCCTCTCCCAGGTCGCCGGCAAAATAGTCTTCTGCCCCCGAATGGGGCAACAGCCCGTAGCGCAGGCTCCAGTCGGGGCTGCTGTAAACCCAGTAGCGAAGCTGGGCAGCGGCCACCGGCGCCCCGAAAAGATACTCGGCCTCCACCTGTACCTTCAGGGATCCCCCCCGCACCAGCCAAGGCCGGTCGGGCACCACCCTCACCTCAAACTCCGGTTTGCGGTAGGCTCCCACCTCGAAGGCGGTGTACTCGCGGCTGGATCCCTGCGGCCCGGCCACCCGCCACTCCAGGCCGTAGCTGCCCAGGGGGGTTTCCTCCGGCAATTGAAACTGCCCGTGGACGCTGCCGAAAGCGTTGGTGGCCAGGGTTTGCTCGCCCAGCACATCGCCGTCGGGGGCGGTGAGGGTTACTTGCACCGGCTGGCCTGCCGAGGTGAGGCGGTCGTGCTCCCGCACCAGGGCGCGAAAATAGACCGTCTGGCCGGGGCGGTAGAGGGGACGATCCGTGTAGGCGTAGATGCGGTGGGGCTGGTTCCAGCCATAGGCATAGCTGCGGGACAAAGCCTGCAACGTGTTGTCGGCGCTGTGGCCATAGACCACCAGCGAGGATCTCTCCCCTGTCGGCAAGCTAAACCGGGCCAGCCCCTCCTCGTCGGTGGTGGCAATGAGGGGATCCCTCCACTCCCCGAAAACTTGGATCTGGATCCCCGGCAGAGGACGCAATTCCCGCAAATGCACCGCCTGCACCACCAACTGGCTGGCATCCTGTTTCTGGATGAGGCCCAGGTCACTCACCAAAAGCCACTCCCCCGACCAAGGCAGCGGTGCCGCCGCCTGCCGCGGCTGTTGGCCTTCCGCCTCCAGCCAGTAGGCCCCCGGCGGCAGGATCCCCAGCTCCAGGGTGCGAGTCACCTCTTCTCCCCCCAGCGGCTGCTGCCAACGGCGCACCAGCTCTCCTCGCAGGGCCGGAGCCAGGGATCCATAGCCAGCATCGGCCAGATCCCGCAAGAAAGGGGATCCTTCCAAATCAGCCAGGGAAAAGCGGTAGAGGGCAAACTGCACCGCTCCCAGGCCACTGGCCCGCCACTGCAGCCGTGCCGGCTCTGCGGTCGTGAACACCGAGCTGAGGCTGTAGAGGTAGAGGCTGGGGGGCAGAAGCTGCGGGCGTAGGAGAGGAGCAGAAGCTATCGCCCCTTCCCGCACCTGCACGGGTCTCTCGCTGGAGACCGTCTCTAGGCCGGATCCCCGCACCGTCACCCGGTATTCCCCAACGGGCAGCCGCTCCAGGCGGTACTCGCCCTCCGCAGACGGGCTGATGCTGCGGCTCACCGGGCCGGCGGCAATCACCTGGACGTTCCCCGGCGCCATCCCTGCCGGCAGCTCCACCCGCCCCAGCAGGGATCCCGTCGGCTGTTCCGAAAGCAAGACCGCCAGCCCCACTCCCAAAAACACCACCAGGGCCACCAACCACCGCCGCAGCATGGATCCCTTCCTCCTCCCGATGGGTTCTGGTTGCCCTGGGGATTCAGTCGCTACTTCACCAGCTCAAACACGTTGAACATGGGCAGGTACATGGCCACGATGATGCAGCCCACCATCCCGCCCAAGATCACGATCATCAGCGGCTCGATCAAGCTGGTGAGGGCGCGCACCGCCTCCTCCACCTCCAGCTCGTAGAAGTCCGCCGTCTTCATCAACATGGCATCCAGCTCCCCCGTCTCTTCGCCCACGCTGATCATCTGGATGGCCATGATCGGGAAGACCTTGGCCTTATCCAGGGCCGGCGCGATCTGCCCCCCCTCTGAGATGGATTGGCGGGCAGCGTCGATGGCGTTGGCCACCACCTGGTTGCCGGAAGTGTCGCGCACGATCTCCAAAGAAGTCAGCACCGGCACCCCGGAGCGGGTGAGGGCCCCAAAGGTGCGGCAAAAACGGGCCACCGCCGATTTCTGGATCAGATCCCCGAAAATGGGGAGCTTGAGGGCCAGAGCATCAATGGTCTCCTTGCCGGCGGGGGTGCGGTAAAAGCGCTGGAAAGCAAAAAAGACCGCCACCAAAAAGCCCACCAGGCCCAAGCTGTACTGGGGGGTGCGCAGGAACTTGCTGATGTTGATAAAAAACTGGGTA